>JBKPMB010000199.1:0-7263 GCA_046731995.1 Thermoproteota archaeon
TGAGACTTCCGAAACTATAGACAGGAATTACAGATTTGAATAACACTATAAAGGGTTAAAAGAAATAATTTCTATTGACTATTTGATATGTACAATCAAAGAGAGAAAAATCCAGCTAAAACGCCTAATGTTGCATCAGGCTCCGCATCTAGTGCGTTGATATCAAAGTATAGAGAATTTCTTGAACAAGCATCTAATCTATTTCCAAAAGTGGACCAGAAGTTATTGATGAATATTCTACACTTTGAAGTTACATACGATGATTGGGAAGGCAGCGTTCTGTTAAAAATAGTATACCCCGCAGACAAAGTGAACATGGATGCTAAAAAGGATTTCATATACAAAAAATATCAACGCGTACCAACAGTTGAAGCGGATAAAACGCTCAGATTCAAGGGTATCCGTATATATGTCGAAGAGCTTGAAAAAATCTTAAATGAAGATCCAGATATACAATACATCACTGGTTCGGCCACTTTGACTCCTTCCGATGCATATTCTGCCTAGTTAAGTCACGAGATTTTTTGCGTCAATCACTAGCTACAGGAGATACTTTCGTGAAGTCATCATCTTGTTAAAATTTCTAAAATGCAACCAGCTACAAGTTCTATACGATTGTCCTACGATATAACACCTATGACAAACTATATGAATAATATAAATTTCCAAGTTAATGCGTAAATCTATGTGGACGGACTTGGGACTTCGACTCTCTTGAATTTGATTGTAGAATATAACTCTGGCAGCGAATCTGCAAATCCTACGTGTATACAATGTGAGCTCTCATCCAGTAAGCATTGCAATTCACTATTCGTGAGCAGGACCTCAATGATCCTATTGCACTTGTTATCCTTCAGTAAGACACGATGGCTATCCACGGCAATCTTTTCAATTAGAGGATATGTTTGGCGAAGGCCTCGTATTTCATCATAATCTCCTCCATCATACTTGTAAGGTATCCCGAGAAACTTGTTATACCTTTGAGTTCCAAGCCCTTTCTATTTTTTTCATAGACTTCAAAGAATCTGCTGTATACATATTCGCTTACTGTAATAGATTTGAAGCCTGGTTTAGGAATAATTGTAAGGAAACCATAAAACGATATAAGAATTATTATAGAACCCCTTTACGGCTAAGCAATAAGCTATGCATTAGATATGTATTATTCATACATGATAACGTAGGAGGTCGTAGTTAACTAAGGTATGAGAAAGGAATTGAAAGCATTGAATCGGAAGTTAACTATATAATAAACTTTGTATGATTTGTATGATAACTATTATACATATCTCCATCAGAATTATGGATACCATAATGACGGTGGTCCATATAATGAATTACCCAATATAACAAATCTATTCTGTTAGCCCACAATTTTATCACCAGCATCGTGAAAGAAACTACGTTTATCAGAGGACAGTGAGAGAATTCTGCTAAATTAATAGTATAACAAATGGCAATGAGATATATCCTTCGCAATATTAATAGGAGAAAGATTGTTCTATAGAAAAAGCAAGCTGGCTACGTCCTTTATAGTATACAACTAATATGTTGCTTGAATAGAAAAAAAACTTAGATATTTCTATCTGTTATATATATAATATAAACATTTCTTCGATTTTTTAATTTATATTAGAATTTTCTAATTTCTAGAAAAACTATGGATAATAAAAGACTATGCAAGCTCATGTTTTGATGGAACCCAATGAACGAATGCAGTCTGAGGGTAGTCTGAATGATCATGCTGATGGAACATACTGTAGTCAATGTCAGAGCGATACAGTAATTTTTGATATGGTCTCTAGTGAATTTGTGTGTAGTACGTGTGGTTGTGTGGCGAACGATAAATTCTTTAATGGCGAAAATAACAATGGATTTGCTAATCCATCTGAATATAGCGATAGGTCGAGGACAGGAATGCCTGAATCCTTAGCTATTCATCACAAAGGGCTATCTACATTAATCGGCATTGGCGATACCGACGCGAGAGGTAAGGCTCTGGAACCCGCGCAGAGGATGAAAATGCAGAGACTGCGTACATGGAACAACAGATCTCAGCTCAATGATTCTATCTCTAGGAATTTGGAAAAAGCTCTCAAATTTTTGAACAATTTTGGAGATAAACTTTATCTGAGTCAGGCAGTACTCGAAAGCGCAGCTTATATCTATAGAAAGGCAGCGATAAAGAGACTAGCAAAGGGGAGATCTACTCTTGGATTGGTAGGAGCTGCCCTTTACGCGGCGTGTAGGGAGACTGCAACACCAAAAACCATTTCAGATGTTGCAGCGGTATGTAATCTTTCTAGCAAGGACGTGATGTCTCACTACAAGCTGATATTGAGAGAGCTTGCTTTACAAATGCCAGTGCTTCATGGACCAGACTATGTCACGCTAATTGCAAATAGATTGAACCTTAGCGAAAAGACAAAGCGAGAGGCACTAAAAATTTACTTACAGGTACAGCAGAGCAGGATTTCAATAGGCAAGAATCCTAGAGCACTTGCGGGAGCAGTAATTTACCTGGCGTCGCAAAACAGTAATGAATTCTTACGGCAGGTGGAGATATGTCAAGTTGCTGATATATCCACAGTGTCATTGAGGAAACGGTGCAAGGAAATCAAAGCGAACCTAGATGTGTAATTTATCATAATACATACTGTGATAGATCCATACCATTCCTAATTGACGACAATTGACTGGCAGATATGAGTACATATGCTGCCTCGAAGTCAGGGTACGGTTCTTTACACGAAAACAATGTCATTATCATGCCCTCATGATCAACTTTGAAACCTTGACAAGGCTGATGCCCTCTTACGACGACCTTGGTTTTAGACATTTTTAACCATTTCTTTGAAATCTCTGGCCCGAAGAGTCTGCCGAAACCTCTTTTCGAATAAGTCCAATCTTCTCTGTCTGATGAAGGTTGCCAAGGATCGTTCCAGAGTATCTCTTCCATTATACTATTATGAATATGTGCATCTTGTGCAGAGGCAATTAATTTTTTAAAATTGCTTATCAATTCTATGCCCCTGGTTGGCAGTCCTCCATGAACCAATAAAAGATGGTTGTGCACTATCGTAGCAAGTGTGAGAAGATCAAAAAACTTCAACACCTTCACCTGATAAATCATTTTGCCTTCGTTCGCCCCATATCGTTGTACTATTCTATATGGTAGGTCATGAGATGAAAACGGAAACTCGACAGGCGCTTCATGGTTTCCCCGCATTAATATGACCGAATCAGGATATTTTTGCTTCAAATAACAGAGCGTATATAATACTCCAATCGAATCATTTCCTCTGTCAACATAGTCGCCGAGGAAAATCATCTTATTATTACCATTAGTTAAGAATTCTTCAAATTTGATACCATCGAGAATTTTAAAGAGTGTCTTCAAATCTCCATGAATATCACCTATTAGAACGAGCTTTTCAGGAACTACAATGTCTAACATAGCCCCATCCACTTGTCCTCCCAAGATCTTTTGTTGCTGTCTTTGTAGCCGCATGACCGTAATAGCTTTATCCAGAGCTTCAATAAAATTAGCTGACTTTAGATTCAATGACGAGCGTTGAATATTTATGACCAAAACGATTCAATCCTTGCTGTTATAATAGAATACATAACAAGAGCACTGTTGATGATACAACACCAGGCAGAATATTTTATCGTTTGGTCTTCTATATGAACGACACGATATGCACATGCAAAAATGTTCTATTTTCTTTTTGGGTTAAAATGTATGTTTAGTATTAAAAGGGATACCTATCGAGTTAATTCTGGTCTATATATTGCCACTAGACACAACGGGCTGGAGTAATAGAGGATGGTTAGAGATCATACAATTTATACTTCTGATGTGCGAGAATGGGGCAAAAAAAACTCACGTCATGTATAGATGTAACCTGAATTCCAAGCAGATCAACGAATATTTGAATTTTCTTCTAGAGTGCGGAATGCTAGAAAAAATTCAAGAACGGCCGAACTCGAAACGTTATATTTACAAAACTCTTGAGTTAGGTCTAAAATTCATAACTAGCTACAAGCAACTCTCTGATCTTTTTATAAAGCCACCTCCTAAATCTATAACATAATTTCTTGTGACTACGGGTGAACGATATTTCTATCTAATAGTTCCACTCAGATTAAATGAAATGTAGTTTTAATCCTATTGTAAACAATGAAGAATCGTAGTCGATACGAGGTGATAGCGGCAATTTTAAAATCAGCTAGCAAAGAAGAGACCAGAACTAAAATAATGTATAAGGCCATGCTAAGCAATGACCAGTGCAAAATCTATATCGATTCGCTGCTCCATAGTGGTCTGATTCAAGAGGTTACTAGTGGAAACAAGATGGTATACAGAATTACATATAAAGGTAACAAATTCTTGTCATACTATGATCAAATGAAGGAGCTGCTACCAGTTGGGATTGAGGAAAATATCGCAAGTGAATACTACCATTTGAGTGTATAATGGTCTAAACTATAGGATCAAGTTTAACGCTAGCGCTTCCTGATGACACAGGAGGGAGAACCGCATAAAGATGACTCCAAGGAATGAGAGATTGCAAAAACAATGAGCCGTGTAGCACAAGAAATCTTAAGTGCACATCGTATATTCCTGGAATGTGCTCTTTTGTATCGCGTAGCCGCCTGCCAACAATGAGTGACAGATCTGTATTCGCCCTAATAAAAGAGAATAACTTTGTCTTGGCTATTTCTGCATTTGCATTCATTTTTTGTGCAATATTTGTGCCCATTATATTTAATAACAGCCTGTTCGGATATTCTTGCCTTGTTTTAGTGATCACTTCATGGAAAAACTCAATGTATTTCTCGGGCTGCCCGTACTCATCTCCATGCATTGTTGCATAGTGATTTGAACTCTCATGAGTTTTCCCTACATAACATAATATCTTGAGAAGTCCGCTTTCATCTATATTTGGATCCGATTCTGATTTCAAATAGGATCCAACTTCTTTAGGATCGACTCCGTCGAATGGCTGAAACAAAACAGGATTAGATGTCTGTATAAAATTTGATATAATAGAGGATAGAAATGCAATAGCAACCCATGTATTTACATTTGATTCCATGTCAATGAGTATAATCGCTTTCTTTGTGAATCCTCCTCCTAGAGCAAGATCAAGTTCTTGGTAGCCTGTCCCAATATAGTTACCGTCAGAAAGTGATGACAAAGTGTTTTCCGCCTTATTAAGGCGTAGTCGCGACATTGCGACTGCAAAGTCAGCCGGTCGATAAGACTCATAACTTGTAAAGACGCCAGCATTGAGTGAATATATATACGATGGTTTGTTTATCATTATTCCACGCAATTTTGAAAGAAAAATGCGCCTTATCATAATACTATCATAGAACTTTCGTTCTAGTTCCACTATTCCATCTACAAGAAAATCCAGTGTTGTATCACTGGGATCTTCAGTAATAAAAATCAACTTTGCCCCTGCTCTTTCACGCCAAATTTGCAATACTCGTTCATTGTTTAATCTTGCCTCTTGATCCATAAAAGATGCTATTGCATCCCAGCTATCAATAATGATTATAGGTGCTTTAACATCCATTAATTGATTTGTAATTCTCTCAAAAAGAGATTCAGGCTCATCAAGACGAGCATCCTCAAAGATTGATAGATTATATCCTTGGCTTGATATTTCATCTGATTCAGGTACCCTTGAGCCGCCGATAAATTTTCCAAGCCACGGATAGTATACAAATAGTTGCTTGGGGGAAGTCCTTGTAGAAATATAGAAAAAGTTGCTTTTTACTTTTAGAGCCTTTAGGATAGTAAGAGAAAGAGTAGTTTTTCCTACCCCTGCAGATCCTTTGATAAGCAAAGAGTAGGTATTACGTTGAACAAACTGCATCAGCTCATCTGGGATACCGATCCACTTTTTCGCCTCAGCTCTATTTTTTGAGCTCTTTACATTTGCTCTCATCCAATAAGCATGTTCCGGTAGTGATAATAATTCTTTCTGATCTAGTACCAAGGTTACATAACTGACAAATTATCTTCATTCATACGGGTTTGGCCGAAATGAGCATTCAATTGTGCTGTTGTAGAACACAGTAGAACATTTGATTCTACGAGGTGCAGTCTGGTGACTAAGAAAAAAGTTTGTACATCGATTTTATGTTGTGTGTCTGTCTATCAAATGCTTTCCTCTTGCATGCGCAAGGCGTCAATAAGTCCCTCTGCATAACCCATACTTAGGATAGCGAGCTCAAACTTTCCCTGTTTCATAAATCGCTCCGCATCATCAATATAATATTCTGCATTGTCGAGTATTTCAATCCGTCCACTGGTAGATGGAATGCGCGGTAATGCATTGATTTTGGATTTCATTTGATTCACTTGCTGTTTAGCTTTAGGAGCATATTTTCCGATCATATTTACAGAAAGATTTTGAATTCTTGCGGTATTGTCCACAGGTTCATCAAGATTTACAGTTAGGCTCTTAACTGCATCTAGCTCGGTAAAGTGAAGCGAAGCTGTTACTATTATTGAATGAGGACCCGTACCGTAATCCTTATTAATTAATGATTTAACTTTGCCGGATTGAATCCTTTGCTGCTCTGTGCCAACCCTCGATGCGACAATCACAAACGTCTCTTTAGAGAATGCACCATATCCCGTGTCTTCCTCTGCTTGCAACATTCTCTCAAAAAAATATCTGGGATCAAGAAAAAACAAATTATCATTATTGTTAGCATATTCAGTCAAAACTAAAGTATGGTTACCTGCTAACAAATTGTTTAAAATGGTATTGTATACGCTAATGTATGACTGGAACCCTGACATCATCGTAACAATTCTTCCAAATTTATATATATGAAGCCCGCTCTCGCCGATTAATGAACTGATACCTGATGCACCATGAATAATTTTGACTTTTATAGATCTTTTAACAGCTCTCACATACAATTCAGTAAAGGTAGTGGCTATCAGCGGATCGCCATATGTCAAAAGAGCAATATTTTTGAATTTTGATTGCTCAATAAGTTCTCGACCATCTTCTACAAACCATCTCTGAACAGGGATTATAATGTTATGGTCATGACTGTTCCTTGCTATGAGAATACTTAACCTTCTTATATCGTTGTCAGATAGTGGACTAGTGAACTTCTCTAGATATATTTTATCGCACCTACCCAAAACCTCTAAAGCATCGGTGCTTATTCCCCTATAACCATTAATCCCTATGCCAATTATCCAGAGCATAAAAAGTAGTTGTATAG
>JBKPMB010000200.1:0-3569 GCA_046731995.1 Thermoproteota archaeon
GGGATAAGATTGACGCGGGCTCGGAGGGATTTGAGCTTTGCTTGTAGAAGGGTTAATCCACCTTCTGCTAAATATTTTTTCCGTCATCATCACAGTTTAGCCAGCATATTTAATATCTGGCCGTTTCTGCTAACGACTAGATTTAACAAGTCACCTAGATGTTTTTTCTTCATTTGTTTAACCATCTCCTCGACCCCATGGACCTTGTGCCCGTCTACTGATATAATCACATCACCTCTTCTTATTAGATATCCACTTTCATCTACATCTAATGTTGTGCCTTTGAGGCCAGCATTGTAAGCCGGGCTTCCTAGAATAACTGTTTGTACCACAGCTCCTTTGGTCTTTTTTGGTAACCCCATGTCTTCAGCTAGGCTTGGGGTTAAATCAGAAGTACTGATTCCGAGTCTTGGAGTAGGAGGAATGGAAGATGGTTGTTGTGATGATGATGATAACTTGGTATTATGATCACCATTATTTTGCTCGTTCTTGTGCTTGTCGTTATTCTGATGATGGTTACCATTATTTTGCTGAGGCTTTTGTTGGTTGGTAGGTGGTGGATTGTACATCCCATAGGCGTTACTGCTATTTTCATCCCTTAGCTGTAATTTTTCCATCATAGAAACAAATGACATGTACTCTGTGTTATTTGTATTAGAAAGATAATCACGTACAACAGGACTATTCGTATTGCGCCATATTATTACATCTTTAACAACACCTGATCTATTTGCTATTGATAAAGTAGACAATACAAGACGGTCAGATGGCGGACTACTACCAATGTAATTGGATGTTCTATCAGTATAAACAACATATCTAATAGGCTTATTGTTAAACACTTTTGAGAAAACTTTCAGGTTATGATCTAGATCTGTTACATTATAGTAATTGGTACTTGCCAAAACTATGCCATCAGTATTATTATAAAAATGCCTTTTTACATCATTTGTCTTGACTCCTTCAAAGTACAGGACAGGGTAAAAGTGCAAGTCTGTTCTTTTTTTCTGTAATGCTTCTCCAAGTTTAGATTTAAGCATAAAGTTAACAGTTTCTTTTGGAGCTTTCTTCTTATTGTTATTCCTGTCATTGACATCATTATGACTATTACTATTATGATTATTTCCGTTGACCTTATTTTCATGTACACTATTATTAGATAAATTAAAGTCATCTATAACAAATCCATCAAGCGATGATGGGTATTTTGTTTTAAGTAAATTCATGTATTCAATCCAACCATTCCAATTAAAGTTTCCTTTAGGCCCGGCTTCTGAGGGAGGAAGCAATATTATTATTATCTTCAGTTTGGTCCCGTTTGCTGATTGTAATAGATTTTCTGTCATTGATCTTGCCCCTTTAGACCTAAAATCAATCATTGGAAAATAATATTCATTATATCCTTGCTCTAGAATAGCATTTATTGCATTTTTTTGCTCAGTTATGTTTTTGATGGATTCAAGTGGTATTTGATATGGCGCCCAACTTCCGAAGTTTGTTATTTTTTTTATAGGCATAGTTGATTGATTGGTCAAAGAAACCATAGTAGTCATAGTGTTACTATTAGAAGAAAAAGCAGTCACTGACAAAGACTTTACATTCTCATTTATACGGCTATTGTTATTAGTATCAGACAATCCATTTCCAAATTCAGGAGCAATGAATATCGAAGCTAATAGTAGAAATTGTAACGAGATAAGAGTTATTATAATTGTCTTTATGCTTGAAGTTTGTTTTAACGCCATGGACTATCAACCAAATTACTCGACAATACTATAGCACAGAGTACATACATGGAACTATAAGAAATGATGTCAAATAATAATCCATCTTTACAGGAATCCCCCTTTCTCCCCAATATACTTGTGAAGTGCTTTCAATACTCTCCATAAGACGCATCTTTTTGGTAAGATGTTCTTCTTTATCCTCACCCTATTACCGCTACTACTATGATAATACTTCTAAATCCTTATAATCACTTTAGAATCAAAAAGCCTTAAAATTGCATCATCTAACCCTATAAAATATAATACAAACTGTCAGACACCGATTTCTAAATATATTCTAATGCCTTGTAATATCTTGTCAGGGGTTCCTATCATAACGCTTTCAACAAGATATTGAGAACACTCTTCCATACTTTTATCTTCTTTTATTTTATACTATTGGAGAACTATTAGCTAACTATAAAATTGATAAGGGAGATTGAATAAATCAATGATCAAATTTTGACTTCTGATGGTAAGAGTCTTGATTTTGGCATATTAATACACAGTGGTGCAAGTCTCGAAAAAATAAAACAAACAAATGAAATCACAAGATCTCTTAAATCTGCAGTCTCTTATGGTTTTGATTTGTTGAAGAATAGTAGCAGTAATAACTCAGCAGTCAATTCAGTAGAAGCAGCAGTAGCAAGTATGGAAGATAGCGGGATATTCGATGCTGGTATTGGCTCTTATCTTACAATTGACAAGACAGTAGAAATGGATGCCTCTATTATGGATGGAAGAGATATATCAGCTGGTTCTGTAGGAATGGTTACAGGCATTAAAAACCCCATAAAGCTAGCAAGACAGATTATGGAGCGCACAGATCATGTGATGATAGTATCAGATGGAGCAACTAAAGTTTCAAAGCTATTTGATAACGCTGTTAAAGATTATCCTCATGAGCTAAATGAGAAAAAAATGAAGGAATATAATAAGCTTCTGAAGAATTTCAGAACAAAATGGAAAAAGAATAGCAAGTTGATGATGCTTTCATCTATGGCGTCGCAAGAAGAAAAAAAACAACAACAACATTATTCTACTGTAGGAGCGGTTGCAATTGACAGAGATAGAAACGTTGCTTCAGCTGTGTCATCTGGTGGAATATGGCTTAAGATGCATGGAAGGATAGGTGATTCTGCAATAATTGGTTCTGGCATATATGCAGACAATAGGTCAGGAGCAGCGTGTGCTACCGGGTATGGAGAGTATGCTATGAGGCTCTGTTTATCTAAATATGCTTGTGACCAGATGCAATCAAAAAATAGCGCAAGTTCATCTAGTAAAAAATCAATTGAAATGTTAACTAACAGATTTGGTAAGAATACAGGTGGAATAATAACAGTTGATACTAAAGGAAGATTTGGTATAGCGTGTAATACAAGGTCTATGTCGACAGCTCTAATTACTAATAAATATCAAAAACCAACTATAGCATTTTAATCTGTCAAATTATATCTTCAACAAATTGGTAGAAACGAAAAAAGATCGGTGGAAGTTACCATGGTCTTTTATGGAGTCGAAGCTGTTGTAAATACAGTATTGCGATTTCTAAATGAAACGAATATCAAAATTGATGCATGTGTAGACCAAACAAGACCATCATTAATCATCGATATTAATGTACTAAAGGAAGCCTTTCTTGATGCAAAGAGGAGAGGAGTTTATTTAAGATATATTACTGAAATCACCAAAGACAATCTTTCGTATTGCAAAGAACTAACGACAATGGTAGATGAGCTAAGACATTTAGATGGAATCAAAGGAAATATGTACTTGAGTGAGACAGGTTATCTTGCTCCT
>JBKPMB010000201.1:0-6318 GCA_046731995.1 Thermoproteota archaeon
ATTTGACAAGATTGTCTATGTACCAAATCCAGATAAAAAGACAAGAGAGAAAATCCTCAGTATATATACAAAAGGCAAGCCCATTGGTCGGGATATTGATTTAAAGAAAATAGCCGAGAAGACAGAAGGATTTAGCGGTGCCGACGTATCAGCAATTGTTAACACTGCAATTTCTTTGGTGTTGCATGAATATTTACAGAAGTATCCTACACCAGAAGAATCAGTAAAACATGCTTCTGATGCAATTGTCTTAATGCATCACTTTGAAGATGCGGTCAAAAAGATAAAGACGCAGAGAGATACAAAGCCAGGAGAACCAGTTACTGCTATATCACACTTCAGGTAGGCAATAATTGCTGATGTTGCAGTAGTACTAATAATAATTAATCGATTTGAGAAAGGCTTCTTTTTGTTGTATTTGTTGTATTTACCATGGTAAAAGGTCTAAAATAACATCTCCAAGGTATCTTACCTATAGTATTCTAATATCTTTTCAATTGCGTCTTTATCTGTATTGTCAATATCTCCTAGATATCTTGTAAAGTCAAGTGGTGTAACTATGCCAACCACTGAGTTCACATCATTAGTATTATCAACAACAAGTAAATGTCTTACATTATGTTGCAACATCAAATCTGCTGCTTCTGATGGAGATGATTTAGAACTAATCGTAATAAGAGGAGAAGACATTATTTCTTTATTTTTTATTGTGTTGGTAAGTACATCAGTTGTGCATACCTTTGTGACTAAATCTCTTTCACTGACTATACCTTGTGGCTTACCTTTTTCATCAACTACCACCAGTGAACTCACATTCTTGTCTTTCATTTTCTTAGCTGCTTGCTGAGCAGAAGCTGTATCTTCAATGGTTTCTATTCCTATTTTCATTATATTGCGTACGGTTGTAGCCATCGAAATAACAATTCATTTATTGTCACTTTTAAATATAATAGCTATACCTTTCGCATTTGGCATACCAAATAACGTACATTTAAACTCCTATCATATTATCGTGATCATAATAACAGGTTTGGAAAGATTAATCTGAAAGTTGGGGTATGTTCGAATATCAATAATGAGTATAAAAGAAGAACGAAGAGAAGACAAATCTGCTGCAAGAGATATTGATACTGTTCCAGTCTCTAAATTTATGACTAAAACAGTCATTACAGCGAACCTTGATCAAACCATACAGTCAGCTTGTAAAATTATGAACGAAAATAATCTAGGCGGTGTAGTCATTATCAAAAGAGGAGTGAGCGGAAACGAGCCAGTTGGGATAATTACAGAAAGAGACATAATCAGGAAGATCGGTGACGCAGACCTATTCACTACTCAAACGCCTATAAGAGAATTAATGAGTAACAACCTAATCTCAATTAAACCAGATAATACAATAAGTGATGCAATAGGACTTATGCACGGCAATAATATTCGAAGGCTTCCAGTAATTGATAATGACGGAAAAATGGTTGGAATAATCACAGATAAAGACATACTTAAGGCAGCTGCAAGGAAGAAAGGTTCTATTGCAACTGCTTATATACCTAGAGAATTTGATGTTGAAGAGTAGATCTCCTTGTACGACATAGAATCAATAAACCTGATTGTGATATTTCAAAAAGAAATTTATGTATTTTCAGGACCTGCAAAACTAAATAACATCCTTTATAGACTAATTTCAATGCTTAACGCCTCAATCACTCCCTATTGGTGATCTAAAAGTAAAACATTTCATGACTGCAAATCCTATTGCCGTTAGCTCAAATGTTAATTTTCCAGGGGTATAGCAGTTATGGTTATCAAATCAATTAGCAATTTAATTGTAAAACAAAATCAAAAACCAAAGGTATTCTTACCGAAACAGAAATTATTGAGTGAACAGTATACTAAAGATAATAATGATACTGCCAGTCACCGCCGCCGACAACTACCACAATATGATAAGGATGAAAAACTGGTTGGCATTATTACAGCTTCTGACAAAGAGCATTCTCCCATACAACTGCGAATCCATCTTTGGAATCAATAATGACTAGAAGAGTCTATTGACTCTGATAGCCGTATCAGTAGTGCTATTGATATCATGTTTAAAAAAAGGATAGGTAGTATAATAGTAAACAAGGGTGGGAGACCCTATGGAATATTTACTGAAAGAGATCTTTTGACAAAAGTACTTTCAGAAGAAGTCAGATTGGATAAAAAAAGGGGGATTATTGCACAAATGAATTGATAACTGCGGAAATTGGACACATGCGAATTTCTGCTGTAGATGCGGTACAGACTATGCGAATAGCAAAGGAACCTGCTTTGTCGGAGTCAAATTCTGCATAATGATAATCTGATAGAACAGTTGTTAGATCAGTGCGTATCCGTGACTATCATACGAGGTTAAAGAGTGGTAAAAAGACTAGAAAGCAAAAAGTAAAAGTAATTTTATCTTTCCTTCCATACTTCCTAGCAGGAAATATGGACGATTCAACGGGGATAAGTTCCTTGAATAATTATTGAGAATTCATTAATCTAAATATTGAGCATATCGATTGTAGTTAACGTGTATATTTTCTTTCAAATTTCCTTCTCAAAGCTACGTAATGTTCTCATCTGGATATATTTAACATCATGGCATACACCAATAGAAAAAGAGAAGAAAGGTTAATTGATATCTAGTAAAATGTAATTATGA
Source organism: Thermoproteota archaeon (assembly GCA_046731995.1). Taxonomy (GTDB): domain Archaea; phylum Thermoproteota; class Nitrososphaeria; order Nitrososphaerales; family Nitrososphaeraceae; genus JAFAQB01. Next base: position 2,687 of record JBKPMB010000201.1, read on the forward strand.
TGCATCTACATTATAAATGATAGCATGATATCAGCAATGATATGCAGATGAAGATCATGCTATGTTTTCTCCTCCTGCTCACTAGAGTTAATCTTATCAACGAATTATAGCTGCATGACAAGTAATGAGAACTGAAAAAGCATTTTTTGCAGAATTGCTGCCTACAACTAACACGAGCATCAAGGGAGAAGCCAATGAGGCTAAAACAAGTTTCAAAATGTTAGCCAATGATTTGGCAAAGCGTTTTAGATAAGAAGAGACAGTCATCGGGCAATAGTGATAGCAATGAAGAGAAAGAAGAATCAAAAGAATCTGACTATTATGGTTAACCAACAAAATACTCCTTTGTTGTTAGCATGGTAATGTATCATTAGATCTAGGCTTAAGGAAATGGTACGGCCAAAAGGAAAGGCGTTGTACTCTTTGTAGTAGTAGAATGATCATGACTGTTTGAGTTTTGCTGGTTAATACATGCAGTAATAGCATTAGCAGTATCACTGGTACATACTCTGGCACTTGCTTGATGATTAATAGACACTATAGAAACTGCTACTGATAACAGTATAGCAGCTAATATCAGCATAGTTGTTGTTCTTGCTGATGTTAATGCATATGTATGGGTATTAATGTTATCTCTTCCTTATAATGAGATCAGAAAATTAGGTATATTTGGTTTGTATCAGCATAGATACTAATTTTATTAGGGAAGTTACTTCTACTCATATGATCTATAACAACAACGCTATATTTCAAGTGGGCATTTTAGATGATGCAGTGACTATTACAAAGGGGTCTTTTATGGTATTTTCTGAAAATATAACGATAGAAGTACATCAATACCATCTTAAAATTATAATTGATGCAAACCAAGCAAAGTTTGGCCTGTTTGAACGTGGACCTAATATAACGAATATTAAGGCACTTGAAGAGAGATTGAATAAAGTTGAAAGTTGAAAGTCGAAATATCAACACAAATCAACAATCTTTCAAAACGGCTTGACTTTCTAGATGGTAATGGTAATGGCGACAACGATGGTCGCAGCAATGGTAACGCTAACCATAAGCGCCATGATTATGATGACCATGATTATTATCTTGACAGAGAAATGGAACCGCCAAGGTTTGCAAATTACAGGCTAGCCAGAGCAAAGCACACCCTTGGAGGAACCAAGACATACCAGGATGTCTGGGATAGCATCACCCAAGACGAGCATGACTATTATCTAATAGCGCGGCTAAGAGTATCGCCAGAGCAAAGGTACCAACGTATAAGAAAAGAGCCATGGTTTCATGATGGAAGCTGGTATATGCGTGACCAATCAAAAAGATATGATGGCCATGGCTGCAACCAATTTACTGGCTGCGTCCCAGAGTGCCGGTATTATCCCGAATATGAAAGAATTGAGGATGAGGAAGTTATAGCGGACCACAATAAATGGGTCGAGTCGTATCACCAAAGAAACGCCATAGTAGAGCCGTCAACACTATTGGAATAGCAGCAACACCATGGCTATGATGATAAAGTGAATGAGTAATTAATTATAATAACAACATAAAAATTTAAGAGAATGTTTTTTTTGCTAATGTTACCTCAGTAATCCACTCGCAGTCTATTTCAGCCTTGTCATGGTGCTTCTCAACTGCTACTTTGTTTGGTGCTTCAAGTAGACAAAAGCATACGTCAGTCTCATTATTATAAAATAAATTCACGATTGAAACCCCAAATTCATCTGTTGGAGATTCGGAAAGTTCCTTTAAGTTGTCTTCGCTAAATGGTACCTTATGGACATCAAGAAAGATCGGCAACTTCACTGACGTGTAGATCGACTCTATTTATATAATTTCTTGAACAGCAAATTGATATCCTCTGCTGCAGATCTTGATTTATAATTTGCTTCTTTTAATCCAGCCTTCATTGCTAGACCCTTTCCTGGAAATATTTGCGTTGGTTATTGAATTACCTCAGCACCTGCCTTTGTAGCCAGTTCAACCGTCCTGTCCGTGGAATACGCATCAACTACTAATATCTTAGGTCTGAAATGACTCTGCTTAACAGTTGAAATTGCTGTTTCAATAGTGCCTTCCTCATTTTTGCAGGAAATATTACGCTAACTTTAGAGTCAGAATTTTGTGACATATTCACTTTGTCACACTAGGCTAAATACATTCAAACTTGTTAACCTCTTAAAATCGGAATTATGCTTATTCTATTGCCATTACACAAAGGGCATTTGGGAATTGTTTCATTCCTTATCGGGGGTAGGCTTTGAACAGAAGCACACCATAAACATGACTCACATATCAGAAAGTACATTTGTTTTTGCTTTTTATTTTTATTCTTATTTGCGGAGTCAGGGTTATTTTCTTTAGTCTCGATATAGCTTATAGGGGCTATGCATACAGCCTCCTTGGACGTATAGTAGAAGAACATAGTAGATTCTTCTAGTAGCATTCTTCATCTCATAAATAGATGAGGTATATACGCCTTCCATACCTTCGTTCAAGAATTGCTTTGCATTTTGATTTTTTTAGCCGTTCTTAATTTTCATTTGATTTTTGGTGTCAAGTTAATATGTCTTTTTTTCTTTACTATTGTTACTGTTTTCTTTCAAGCTCTGCATGGCTGGTCTGACAGCTGCGCTATGGCATCGTCCTTCATTTTGTCACGATTTCTCAATGCTTGATTTAACTATTCTACTAGCTATTCCACTTTAATTTGTCTTACCACAACTTAATATCAGTCAACAGTGTGTACACATAGCTTCTTCAGTATGGAAAACAGGCAGCAAAGATATAAGGGATGTCTTGAAAATTGCCAAATTATGTAACCAACCGATACAGAAGAAGATATAAACAGACTCATATCCATACATGAGAAATATCGCAATACATGTAGAGAATACAATCAATAACCATCTAGAACTATACTAGCTGCAATGATGTAACTGTCTCAGTCTATAACGGGTTCCTTTATGAGGACTAGTTATAAAACCTAACTTAACATAGTTAGACTAAATTAATTATGTAATTGGTGTACATGAATCATATACTAAATATCGTGAGAAAATGCATTGTAATGGAATATGTATACGTCATAAAGCTTCTCGTGGTTATGCTAATGGACACAAACGTTGCAACCACTGTAATTTATACATACAATGGGATGGGTTATTGTGCCCATGCTGTGGGTATAAATTAAGAGTGGGTCCAAGACATTCCAAGTACAAGGCAAAGTTAAGAGAACAAAAAGTAATAGCGCAAGCTAAGGAAGTAAAAATATTATATTATTATCTGCCAAGTGCCTGAACAAGAGAACTTTAATTGTTTAAAGAAGCAGCGGGTTGATGGAACAGAGAGTGGTATGATTACATACGATCCTTATTTGCGAATGTGTTCATGTTGGTAGCAATATCTGTGATTTATTGATCAACTAATAGTCTATAGATTATACATCGCATAACAATGTAAGGAAAAGGAAAATAGACAACATGAGCTAAAAGCATGTGGATTAATAAGCAGATCTTTTCTTATATAAGAGTCTGCACAAACATGTCATCATCATTAGAAAACACTAATCTCGAAAGAGAGATAGTAATAGTACAAATCAACCTCTACAAACAGATGCGAGAACA
>JBKPMB010000202.1:0-13556 GCA_046731995.1 Thermoproteota archaeon
AGCAAGACTGTAGCAAGAGATGTTCTCCATTATCTCCATCTTAGGGGTGTAGGTTCCATTTCTAATGGGGTCATAACGTTCTTTCCATCTGATAGATTGAAGACTGCTCTAATGGCATTGCAATATGGATGTGACATTGAAAGAGTTTCAATTGCACTAACGTGGAGAGATTTCGAAGCTTTCGCTGTAGAAGTGCTAAAGAGATTCGGATACAAAACGCACCTGAATGTTCGCTTTAGGAAACCACGATGCGAAATTGATTTAATTGCAATTGATTCAAGACACGCGATTGTAATCGATTGCAAACATTGGAAAAGGAGTTACATTTCATCGATTTACAAGTATGCTAAAAAGCAACTAATAAGGACACAGCATTTGCTTCAAAGTAAGACAACAACTATAACATCTGCCATGCCTGTTTTACTGACCCTCCATTCTGAGAAGGTCAAATTTGTTAATAAAGTTCCTGTTATACCCATTAATGCACTTGCTGCTTTCCTGTGCGAATTCGATTGGAATTGTCAAGAATTTCATATAGTGTATGATTGAATACAATATTACATCTACAATATAATGCGTAAATAGCAAAGTTGCTATAAGTCCATATCAAAAGAGATGATTTCCTTCATGCATGTATTAATGCAGGGGTTTTGCATCCTAGGACTATTTTGTATTTATCAATTTTTTTATCTTAATATAAACTCCTTGGCCTTAACCTGAAATCCATTGAAGGTTCCTGATATGCCAAAACAACGCTCAATGTGTTCTAACTTATTTGTGGCTAACTGATCTATGACTCAATTGTAAGTCCCAAGAACCTTGGGCCTAGTAGGATCTCATGTCACACCGCCTTTTCTGCATAAACGTATTATCAGTGTTTGATAATAGAGGTGATCATAGTCTGCGTTTTAGAGTTTAAAAAACAAGTAATGTTGGGATTAGTGTTTCATCATCACCTTTAAATTAGCATATATACATCATCATTCTTACATCGACCAAACCGATGGGGAACAAGACCTGGATGGGTGTGGTGGTCAAACTGCATCCCATCTGGGCATATATTTATAATAGTAGCAATTGGTTTGTATTGTAGCCTTTTATAATTTACAATTGTGGTTCTTGGCTATCTTTTTACAAAAAAATAAAGCTTGCAGTGTACTCTTCACGGTTTGAACTCAACAATTCTACTGTTAAGAGCGGAAGCACTTACAGCATTAGAGAAATGTCAGACTAAAAATATTCCAAAAATATAAACTCAACACATATTGATGATTAAAATATTCATGGTCGTAAAAATTGATCTGTCATATATCCCTAACAATATACGATACATAATCTTGGGCGTCGTAGATAGAACTGTTCCTTCGCAAAAAGAATCTTCTGATAAGGTGATTACATTGTACAATGAAATGAACGCAGAAGAAATAAAGCGCATATTAGAAGACGAACTTAGACTGAAAAATCTTAGTGACTATGTAATTTCTGAGAATACCCATGATGAAAGCGAGATTGCTGTTCTTAAGAAGGGCGATATCGAACAGCTAGGGATATATGTGTGTATACATTGTGGAATGCCATTTGAAAGTGAAGGCCAAAGAACTATTCACGAGAGGATACACTATTTCTAAAATGAGTATTACGGTTGATTTCATCTTTGTACGCATCAATTGGAAATATTTGTTTTGGTGTTAACTATAACCCATGCAATACAAATTAGAAGGATAGACATTTTTGAGCGAACTGTAGATGGCGAAAGGATGTTATTTTCGCTGAACCTTAACTGAAAATTCTGATGAATTAAGAAGAATCCCGCAGGCTGCACACCTATCCTTCATAGGACGCAGGATGTCCTTTATTGATTTCAGTGATACGATTCTGGTGATAATGCAACCACATCTTTCACACACAACTTCAACAGATGAATACGACATATTGGTTAATTTGCGCATAAAATAAGATAAGTTATGTTAATACTGCTTGACCAAAGACACAATTATAAATTTCAACGGTTAACAAAATCATCCTAAAAAGAATCAGACTGAAAACGAGTACCTCTATTCATTATCAGTAGCAGCCTATGCTACGATCAAGGCTGGTTACGAAATCCTATCGATTTTATTGTTTACATCTAAAAGCGGTATACCGTTAAGATCTTCTGCCACATGCATAATATTATTGTACTTTAGGTAATGATGCACGGAACGCAATGAACGGTAATGATTAAATATAATCTAACCCCCGTTAAGCGTAATGTCTGTTGATCCGGTCTGTGGAATTGAAATGGACAAGGAGCTCGGCGTTGACTATATCTACAATGGTAATACTTACTACTTTTGCTCCGAAGGATGTAAAAGGATCTTTGTCAAGAAACCCAGAAAATATGCTAAATAGGACATTGTATGCTTATCAAGTACTCGAGTCGAATTCCACGAAGTTCTAAATATTCACAACTAAAGAGGGGTGTTAATGCATCAATAAAGACAAACCAATGATATTAAAAATAATAACATATACCGATAGAAACTGTGAATGACGCATATAGTTTACAAAATATTCTTGATTACAAGTCTATGCTTGGTGGATGATACACAATTGAATGAGAATCTAAGAATACCAAGAGCAGTCAACAGGATTATATTATCTGATAAAACAAAAAATTCATAGTCTAAGCACCATCTGTACACACACTAATATTGACTAAGGCAAGGGAAAGTCAATACATACTTTAGAGTAAATAGACAATGCATTACATTGACAACCAACTGTACAATTATCCTTTAATTAAGAAAATGCGCATTGAAAGAAATAATGACATTAAATGATAAGAATTCACTTTTTAAGCCATTTTTAACTGCAGGGATTATAATTATCTCCTTTGGAATAATATGTATATGGATCGCAGGTGCAATTGGATTACACGAAGAGGGAGAAGGTTTTAGGATAATAGGTTGGAGGTTCCTTATAGGTGGAGCAGTATCCATATCCATTGGATTCATATTAAAGAATTTTCGTTATATATACGGCCATTTAAGTTATTTCTGTATGCTGATTGTAAGAAAATTGAAGCGTGCTCAGCATGATGACCTTTTCAAACCTTGATCTATATACGAGATACCTAAGTCCCAAATGAACATGTAACAAATTTTATTGACCCAGGGTACCTTATGGAAGATCTTTGACCCAAAGATGTTCCGTTGTGTGTAATGGTATCAATTCTCTGCTCATGATGGAATTAGTACTCTCTTGTTTATAAAATGTAATTGTAACAAAATCAGCGACAATTTGTATGTTTATACTTTTACATGGCCTAGGATCCTTTAATGCGTCGAATTCTTCCATTTTAGTTGTTATAGGTTTCATATTTGGTCTTATGGAATAGAGAATTGTAACATTTTCTACTTCGTTTCCGTGAAATTTGATTACTTTTTTGTCCTTTAGCAAGCGGTCTCGATATAGTGAGCATTTATTCGCTTATAACAGTGCGTAAGCGCCAATGAACATCTTGCTTACGTTAGTAGTTCATAATATTAACACCCATAGTAATTGATGTGCGGTAAAATTCCTAGAGATATATTCGGACTCGCATATTGCAGGATCCAGTGCATATTTTATAAAGAATTTTTCCACTAAGTACAATATTTATATGCCCAGTTGTAATATTTACAATGAGGAGCCCTGTATTTCGGAGGAATCATAAAAAGTATGTACAATAAGGAATCTTGCAAAGCGTGTGGAACTCGTTTGACTCCCATATCTTTATGCATAATTTGTAGCGAGCAAATATCATGGGTCTGCAATAGATGCGATAGAATATATGATGTAACTCACACACACGAAGAGAAATTCATGACCACTAACTAGTCCAGTAACAACGAAATGCTATGCATGTATGTATATCACGATCACATTCTCTAATACCATCAATTAAAACTGACTAGAGGGGAGTGAAAAGCATTTATTTTCCATTTCATGATAAAACGCACTGATATAATGTTGTTAAAACAGCACATTAGTTAGTATGTGTCATCTATGGATCCAAAGATAAGTCTTGGAATTGCTGCGGCGATATTGGTTGGCGTATTTGCGAGTTCATTATTTTATGATGTTTCGCCAAAAAGCGCAAACAACAATGCTAGTCTGCCTTCAAATAGTTTGAGAATAGGCTACTTTCCAAATGTTAATCATGCTCAGGCAGTTCTAGGATTTGAAAGCGGGGATTTCCAAAAGAAATTACTTAGCTATGGCATTACGGTCAAGCCGCTTGTCTTCTCTGCTGGGCCATCTGTAATAGAAGCATTATTTGCAAACCAGATAGATGTAGCATATATCGGACCGAATCCTGCCATCAACGGATATGTAGTGTCCGATGGGAAGGACCCTAGAATCATCGCAGGAGTAGCGAGCGGGGGCGCGGTCTTTATGATCAGAAACGATTCAGGCATCAACTCATCGAAAGATTTCTCGGGCAAGAAATTTGCTTCTCCGCAATTAGGTAATACGCAAGATATTTCTCTTCGAACATTCTTGTTGAGAAATGGTCACAATACTAAGGAGAAGGGTGGTGATGTAGAAGTTATCACGGCCACTTTGCAAGACATACTCACGTTGTTTCTAAAAAAGCAGATAGACGGCGCGTGGGTACCTGAACCATGGGGAGCTATGCTCCAGAAAGAGGCAAATGGCAAAATTTTCGTGGATGAGAGAAGTTTATGGCCTGATGGTAAGTTTGTCACGGCCAACATCATAGCAAGAACAGACTACCTAAAGAACAATCCGGAAACTATAAAGAAATTGCTAGAACTGCACGTAAATGAGACGATATGGATAAATAACCATAAGGATCAAGCCATCTCCAACTTTAGTACCGCACTAAAAAAGCTGACAGGGAAGGTAATTCCAGAAGATGAACTAAGGGAAGCCTTCTCAAGGATAGAGTTTACGTATAATCCGATTAAAGAATCTCTTTTCAAATTGGCAAAAAACGAATTTCAGCTTGGGTTTTTGTCACAGGTAAATAGACACGGGCCTGAATTATCACGTATCTATGAATTGACACCTCTAAACAGCGTGCTCAAAGAAAAGGGTTTACCTCAGATAAAATGAGTAATGTGATACTATTGAAAAGGAGATGTTTTGAACTTCTGCATCATTAAAGCCGGCCAATAAGTTAAACTTTAAATACGATCCAACTTTAGCCACAACGTTTCTTATCTCAAATAGGATAAAGATATTCCAGCATAACATACTTTAGAATCAAAGAGACATAGTGATAAAATAAAATAAAATAGCAAATATAACAGGAATGGTACGTTCGTTTATTATCAGTAATGAACGCCGTACAAGGAGGATGGTTACTATTATTAAAACTAAACAGAACGGCCTTTGTTATTTGTGCAGATCAGAAATCCGAGATAATGACATCATCGTAAGTCATGGTCATACGAACAGACATTATTATCACAAGGATTGTGCAGAAAAATTGCATATCCTATAATTACAATCAAAATCTAAATGCCGCATTGCAAGCCGTTATAATCATATTTGCAACATGGCTTTGATCCAGTGCATATACTGCTATCAATGGAGTAAGCTATGACTAAGTGACACATCGACTATTTTTCCAGCGCTTGGTTGCTCCTAAATCCAAAGTAACAAGAATGGCATTGTTCTTTACCATATATGACTCCACGGTTGCCACATAGGGGGCAGGACTTGTCATAGTCGACTGTCGAGTCAAGCGATTTAGCCTTTTGCAAGCACTTGCCGCATATAGGCGCGTCTAGCTGGTAACTGGATAGGAATCCCAAACCGCATTGTGAACACCTAAAGCTATACATTTTGCCCTTGGGTTTCCAGCCTCGGAATAATTTGATCATACTCTTCTTTGCAATATGTATACAGATATCATGATTTAATTGTTGGCAGTCTTAAGCTCTTACATATAAAACAAGTGGAACTAACAATGGTAAAATCACGCATGTACTAGCTAACAATATAAATAATTAGTATGTAAGAGGTATCATGTGGGGTTTCGGTATATATTTGATGAGAATAGCGGATTACCTAAGGGGAAGAGAGCTTAGAAGAAGGCGGCTTGGAGGATCGAAGGTCTGTCGAGTATGTGGACGCAAATTTGACAAAGAAGATGAATTGGACGTACACACGAGAGATGAACACCCGAACATGGTTTAATTACCATAGTATGGCTACGTAAATATGATGTGAATAATGGTCCAAACAATAGCCAAAATTGACTGAAAAATGTTGTTTCACAGATCCTGATACAACGACAAGAATCTATTCACTCAGGTTTGGCTGAAGCGGACCTATTTACTTGTGTTAGTTTAACTCAATCATGATATGGCTACTATTTTCTAGGCGTAGGTCTAGGCTTTATAATGAAATCGCAAAGAACCAAGAAGAGAATTATAGATTAATAGAGTATAACTCTTTTTAATTCGATTGTGATGCGAAGGATATGGCAGGAACAACAAAGCATGAAACGACTGGATTAGAAAACACTACCTTCGATATTCTCATCGCACTTGGAAAAGAAGCACAGTTTTTGTACTCTACGATTGACACCTACACTGCAGATGCACAAAAAGCTAATAGATCTGACTTGGTCGATATGTGGAATACTATAAAACAAGATAGGCAAAGGCATATGCAAATGCTCAGAGAGGCCTTAGAGAAAGAAGCAAAAGAAGAGAGACTCAAGAGATGAATTGCATATAACGTAGCACAAAGAAATCAGGTTTTAATCCTTCAATCTCTCACTTCCTTTTTTCTTCTAGCTTGCTAGCGAAATCTAGAATCATATTTGCTGTTCTGGTGTTGTTAACAGCGGCTCTCGCTATCCACAATTTTCGCTTATTCGTATTCCGATTTTGTAGAAAGACACGGATCGCTGTCATTATTATAAATCAGACTGTTTGTGTACAGTTATCTATCTAAAGCACGAAATTATTGCTAGGTCAAGACACCAATGCTGTTCTAAGATTTTCTAGACACTCAAAAAACAACGCGCTATTTTTCTTCAAAATTATCCTTGTGAACCTGTCGATGGTGTATACGTGTTGCCTTTGAAAGGTGCTTGGGATGAAGCCTCCGTAACTAAAAACCTGGACAACAACATATTTGTCAGCTAATGTAGCGATTTCCTCTTGTACACAAGCTTCGCTTTCCTCTATAATATTCCTATATAGTATAAATGGAATCTTTTTCCGATTTACTATAGTACAAGCTTTTCTGAGTTTGTCGACTAAAATATCGATTAGCCAACCCTCGACTATGACCTCCTTTTCTATATATGCATCACGCTCACTGGGAAGGCTCAGATGCTGTTTGATCTTCAATTGTCATTCTGACACAAAGTTACTACTTAAGTGAGTACGGCAAGAAATGTTGACACGTCATAGAGCAATATTTTATCCTGCTTTTTGATTATACCTCAACCATGAGCTTTGACAGGCCGAAATACTTCAGGCTGGTTATTTTAATTTATATAGATCAGCAAAATCAAAAGCTCATGGATTATTAGTCGTATCCATATACTGTCTCACCTAACGAAGTAACTGTTGTTTGGTAAAGCTTATCTTACGTTGCTATGTCATTTCGATCAATGACTTTTGAAAGCCTTCGGGACTATATGGATGCGCTGGACAGGGCCGGACAGCTAAAAAGGGTTACGACGAAGGTAAGCCCAAATTTGGAGATTGCAGAGATCATGAGGCGGGCTATGTATACTCAACAACAGCCGGCCCTACTATTCGAAAATGTAGAGGATTCATCGATGCCGATTCTTGGCAACGCATTTGGAACCATAGAACGATTGCATTTAGCTTTGGAGGCCAAGGACTTCACAGATATCGGATCAAGAATAGTGCAATTAACTAAGCTCAAAATGCCGTCTAGTACACTAGATAAGCTTAAGATGTTGCCGAAGCTTTCAGAAATAGCCGAATACGGTCCCAAGAATGTCGATACTGGGCCCGTCACACATACGGTAAAAACAGATAAAGCAAGTCTGAACTCATTGCCCATACTGAAATCATTTGCTGGAGACGCTGGAAAATTCATTACTTTTGGCCTAACTATTACTAAACATCCTGAAAGCGGTGTCCGAAACATGGGAGTTTACAGGATGCAAGTTGTTGACGAGAGAAAAGCAATAATGCATTGGCAGATACACAAGCGTGGGGCAGAGCATTACCAAATAATGAAAAAATCAAATAAGAGAATCGAGGTAGCTGTCGCTATAGGAGCGGATCCTGCTACGATTTTTAGCGCAGTAGCACCCGTTCCTGAGGGCCTAGATAAATTCCTATTTTCAGGAATAACTAGAAAAAAAGGCATTAAGCTCGTGAAATGCTCCACGGTTGATTTGGAAGTTCCTGCAAATGCAGAAATAGTACTAGAGGGATTTGTAACACCAAATGATCTGCTCCTCGAGGGTCCATTTGGGGATCATACAGGCTATTATACTCCTGCTGAACTATTTCCTACGTTTACCCTAACAGCAATCATGCAAAGGCAAGATCCCATCTACATGACTACGGTCGTAGGCAAACCAATCTTAGAAGATGCATATATAGGCAAAGTTATTGAACGTTCATTTTTGCCATTAATACAGATGCTGCAGCCCGAGGTTGTTGATATTTCTATGCCGCCAGAATGTTGGTTCCAAGGACTGGCAGTAATTTCAGTACGGAAGCGGTATCCAGGCCAAGCAAAAAAAGTTATGATGGGTTTATGGGGAATGGGACAGCTTTCCTTGACGAAAATATTTGTCGTGGTGGATCCAGACATTGATGTACACAATATGAGGGAAGTATTATGGGCTATCACCACTCGAGCTGATCCAAAGCGCGACACCGTGATAATTAATAATACCCCAACGGATACTCTGGACCCTGCATCACCTTTGCCCAACCTTGGATCTAAGATGGGTATTGACGCAACTACCAAGTGGAGAGACGAAGGCTATACTAGAGAAGCTCAAGAACTAGCTATAGTAGATGACGAAACGCGGTCATTGGTAAACACCAGGTGGAAAGAATATGGTTTCGTTTAGATTTCAACACAAATTCAATAACAGCATTCAGGTACGTAACTAGAGATAACCATTTTACCTGTTTTTTTCGCAAAAGCTGTGATTTCTTCAAGTGAAAAAACAATTATTTGCCTTTAGTTTCATCTATTTATTGAAAGTCTTTAGCACATCCACGTCAATAGCAAATCAGTGCTTAAATATATCCTGCTGATCCAGAGATTTGAATATCATAACATATTATAGATATAACTCTCAGAATCGCCAAGGCAATCAATGCATCTCAAATATATACATGCATACAGCAAGTTGCTTTGAATTCAAAAGGACTGTTTGACATGCCAATGCATGTGAATTTGAAAAACCCTTTTATAGTCTTGTTAATGTCCTTTCAGTATGGCAAACGGTACAAAAGGAACGGTCCCAAAAATTGTTGCCTTGGAAGTATTGGAGAAGAATGGTGTCAATATAGAAAGACTAAAAGAATTAATAACTAAAGGAGTAGGAGCAGAGTTTACAACGTACTACTATTACACAATTCTTAGGATGCATTGTACAGGGCTAGAAGGTGAGGGAATTAAAGAGATAGTCGAGGATGCACGTATAGAGGACAGAAATCATTTTGAAGCAATGGTTCCCCGGCTTTATGAACTAGGAGGCAGTCTACCACGGGACATTAGAAAGTTCGCAGACCAAGCCGGCTGTCCTGATGCATATCTACCAGACAATTGGGAGGATCTCACATCAATATTGAAAGTATTATTGGAAGCAGAGCAATGTGCTATCAGATCTTGGGGGGAAGTTTGTGATATGACTGCTGGCAAAGACCCTAGAACATATGACATTGCACAAAAAATTATGCAAGAAGAAGTTGAACACGAAGCGTGGTTTATAGAGCTTCTTTCTAAAAGGCCATCAGGACACTTTAGAAGGAAATTTGCAGGTCAATCGCCCCATACGGGAGAACAAGGTAGTCTTATACATCTTTAAGTAACGTGTAAAACACTTTTTCCTTCCTTTGTTAGGTAGTTAGCTGCCGGGCATTTTTGCCAAACTATTTTTAGGCCTATTCTGTCACCTATGTAGATACGCAATAGTTGTAAGAATGACAGATTAGCTTTGCAAACACAAATACGTAGTTAACACGAAGCTATCCTATTGACAAGTGATTGTCAGGTTTGCGGATCAAGGTTTGGGACTCTTTCATGTGGTTACTGCAACAGGCAAGTATGCTCGTCTTGTTTTATGCAAGATAAATACAGGTGTGTAAAATGTGCAAGAGCTAAAAAAACCCCATATAGATTCATTAAGCGCACCTCACCTTTTATAGCATTATTTGTTGCACTCTGGTTTTTTACGGCTGGTGTTTATCCATTTCCATGGTTTCTCGCGACTGGAAAACCGATTGATCCAGTAATTATGCAGCCTATCCTCATCGCAACTGTAATAATGATCATACCGTTTGCTTTCTTGATCGTTGCATGGAAGAAACGACCTTAGCCAAAGTTATTTCAGATCGGAAGAGTTCAGTCCTGAATAACACTTCTAAAAATTTAGTGTTCCATAACACGTTTATATCGATTATAATTAATAATACATGGCAAAGTGAGAGATCCATATAGCACACTGCGCGTGAGTAAAGATGCTTCCCCTGCAGAAATAAGACGATCCTTCAGAGAGATGGCCTTAAAGTATCACCCAGATAGAAACAAGAACTCTGAAGAATCAAGACAAAAGTTCATAGAGATAGTCGAAGCCTATAAAGATCTTTCTGAAGGGGACATAAGAAAAGAATACAATTACAAGAACAGATACGGCGGATTCCACCAATATAGTGCTTCTGGGCATAAATGGATTTTTTCTAATTTAAATGGATTTTATGACCACTTAAAGAGAACACGCATCATGCCATCAAACAGCCAAGGTCAGACAGCTAGATACATTGGCAAAACTACAAATGCGCTGATGAGAAAAGGACCAATGATTTTATTAAGTTCTATAGCCTGCGCAGCACGATCATTTGCTGTTAATGCTACACCAAGTGAAGAAGGAGACCCTCGATGACGGCCTAATAGCAGCATAATCGAAATTCACTTGTTGCCTTTGTCATCAGATAGATATTTACCTATATGTGTATTCAATACCGTAGATGGTAGACATCTTAATGTCTCACTGATGCCCAGCGAAGAATCTTTATATAGCTTGTAAAAAGAAATTAGTAAGGGCTAATGTTACTACCTTCTGAAATTGAGGCCAAATCTTTAATACCTGCTATCAGGTCGATATTGGCTAGGAAGCTCATAAGAGAGTTTCATCTCAAGGAGGAGGAAGTTGCTAAGGTATTGGGTGTTACTCAGGCTGCTATAAGTAACTACATAAGGGGTACTAGGGGGGATACTCAGTTGGCTGCTAAGCTTGCTGCCGTAGAGGAAGTAGGCCGAATGGTCGATGATATCGCTAGGGACTTGGCAGCTAACAAAGCATACACACCTAGTACTATGGCGAAGTTCGTTCAGCTCTGCAACTATATGCGATACACATTTATTATTTGCGATGTCCACCACAGTATCGAATCAAATATAGACAGCAAGGTCTGTGAGCAGTGTGAAGTTATTCTCATGGGAAGCCGGTTATAGGATCTTTTTAATTTCAAGGCTTTTTATATCCCTGAGGCAAGTTAGAAGCAACGATCTATCCCGTTGTTATGAAAGCAGTGATAATTTTTGCGCCCCAGTTCAGTCAAGGCGAAAACAAACTTATAGAAATATTGCACACAAATAACAGGGAGCAATATAGTATGTCATCAGAATCAAAGGATAAATCTGACAAGTCTGCAGATATAAAAAATGCTGCAGCACTGCTTTTGAAGGGCGGATCGCTTATTAGCGAACCGTGCAGCGATTGCGGAGGTGTTCAAGTCAAGTTCAAAGAGAACATCATTTGTGTTAATTGCAGAAACAAGCAAAGTATTACTGAGCATTCTAATTCAAATGTTACGCAGCACAAGCGATCTCCTATGCTACAGGTTAATTCTGAACGTGTGGAAGTTGAGATAGCTCCTGCTCGGTTTATAATTCAAGATAAAATCTTAATGCTTGCTTCCGAGGTAAGAGAAGAGACTGATTTAGCAATCCAGAAGCAAAAAGCCGATCTTATGAATACTTATCTAGATATTCTTCAAAAACTCGATTTGATTATAAAAGATCGTCAACAATAACTGGCAGGGGGCTGATCTCTTTGTATATTTTAGGAGAGAACTAATTTTGAAAAAAGCAGTAAGCTCAATTCCTCTATGCCTTAAGATATTAACCAAAAGGTATGCCACAGCAGATCTGCCTTTTCTGATCTACTATTAAATACATATGATAAAGAGCAGCAATAATAATTGTCTCTTCTTTATCACATAGTCAATCCGGGTAAATAACAGAAAAAAAAGAAGGTATCATTTTGTTTTGCTTGTTTCGTAATGACCCTTTATGTACAAGTACCTCAACCAGGCATACCTGCTGTTAAATTCTTAGCGCCAGCAGTACCGGAAGTACCTGGGCTTGTCATGTTGCCCCCACCAACAGCGCTTGGTGACTTTGACGCGTTTGTAAGACTGAGTGGGCCCGTCGTTGTAAGCTGTTGTGGACCTGCAGCTTCACCTGTCCTATTGGTAGTAGCATTTTGTGCTAATGCTTTTTGTCCAAGTTGAAGACATACTGCACAAATGGATGCCACAAGCAGGATTGCAATTGTAACCTGCAACATTGCCATTCTTTTGTGTTGTTTAAACATCGCTGTCAAATCTACTTCTATGAAATTTATTCCTTTCTGATTTCTCTTCTGCAATTCTCTTCTACTTTTCTCTTGTAAAATATTGTGTAACAAACCTACACCCAATTCGTCGGCCAGTAGGTAATCACATCCTGTGTAGTAATCAGTGAAGACACATAATACCAAAATGCTGATTTAAGATATCTTGAGTGAATTCCGTGCGGAAATTTTTACTATAACCAAAAATTCAAAGCCCTTTTTTAAGCCCACAGTTTAAAAGGAATTTTAACATAATGATCATTGCAAGACCGTCAGGGTACGATGATTACACGACTCTAACTTGTAGTTGGATTCCAAATTATTTCTGTGCATATAGAAACTGCAGCGGAAAACAAATCAAAACCAAATCAAAGTGATTGATATGTTTTCCAGTAATTTGATAATCAAGCAGCTGACAATGATAGACAATAAATAAATGAGCATCATAGCAACTGATCATGCAGCTTACTATATTTCAAAAGCTAGAACTAATTCTGATCGCGTTGTACGCAGTATGGCTCAGAGAATTCAAGGTATTTCTAAGGGAGAGGAGTAGGCTAATTGCATCTATTTTCACACCGTTGCTATGGCTTTTTGTGGTAGGCTCCGGTCTAGGATCTACTGGTCCTTCTGTTGGTGCAGATTACCAAAAATTCATATTTCCAGGAATAATCAGCATGTCAGTGATATTTTCATCAGTATTCTT
>JBKPMB010000203.1:0-3820 GCA_046731995.1 Thermoproteota archaeon
GCGATTAGGATCGATATTCATGCGAACAATAATTTAACAATGCATTATTTATATTAGCTCATCTTGTGTATCAGAATTACACATCACCGCATCAGAATCATTTACTGCTTTTTACTATCATGCCGTAGAATATATTAGATATGAGCTGGCAGCTATTAGCAATCCAATGTCTTCTAATTCTTTGTCCACTTTAACATGATGACCCTGTATTCCTAAACCTGATACTTCTCCTACAGGTACCCCTCTAAATCTCCTTAGCTTGTGCTTTATGTGATGATCTAGATCTGTTAAATCAGAGTATGGAAAGTTGTCTAGCCTAGATATGTATCTGATACCGCTAAGGTATTCATTCCAATGTTTTCCCTCAGGATGATTTGTAAGCATATAGAATTTGCCTCTATATTTGAAGAGGTGTTCTCTTATCGTTAGGACATTTTTATTGATACCATCTCCATTATGTTCATTCTGATCCAGTACTGAGATCGAAAAAGGCCGAAATTCGCCATGTACATTCTTAGTAAGAATCCATTTATGACGATCATTTTTTCTAATAAGTTTGAAACTCTTCTGATCATCCCCTTTCTTTATCTCAGCAATTTCCTCGCCATCCTCACCATCTAGCAATATCCTCGCCTCCCATGGTCTTGGACCTACAACTACATACTCAGAACCCAATGGCCTATAACCAGAACCTTAATAATGAGAAAAAATTTATGTCTTACGCTAATAAGACTCCTTCATGTTGTTATTATCATTGCTTAAATACGGTATTGATCATCATCATATCAATATTACCTCTATCCATTTCTTTTTAAAAGTATATTTATTAATTTGTTTAGTTGCCATTTTTTACATGAGCACCAAACTATAAATTTTAATTGCATTGAAAAATCTAATAGCATGAAAAATTCCTAGTTACTCTTTAAATCCTTTCGCTGGAGCCTTGTATGACTAGCTATGATTATTATATTATTGCTACAATATTGCTGTCAGTGTTCCGATCAGATGTATTATTAGCTAATATGAGATAAAATTCTATTCTGCATTTGCGACTTTGAAACAACTCCTACAAAACCATCTATATTTCTCCCGTTCTTGAAGATGGCTATAGTGGGTATACTCTGTATTCCAAAGGTATTTGCAGTTATCAGATTTTCATCTACATTCAATTTTCCAAAAACAACCTTTCCGGCAAGTTCCGTCGCAAGTTGTTCTATTGTTGGGGATACGATTCTACACGGTCCACACCAAACTGCCCAGAAATCGACTACTAAAAGGGAATATTTATTTACAGCATCCATGAAGTTCGTATCTGTTAACCTAATCGGAGTAGTGAGCACCTCTCTGCTTCCTTTACTACCGCCGCTACTATTGTTCATAACATTACGTTTAACTAGATCGTTCATTTTTCTTTCCATGATATTACGTAGTTCGTCATCCCAATTCTGCATAATTGTTATTATTATCGCCTATTGCTAATCGGATTTAATAACATTATGACTTCATGAAATCTGCATGTTGAAAAGGAAACTAATATGGGACCACGGTTTTTCGTTGGCTTTTAATTGCGTTTTTTATGACATCTGTTGTCCTACTGCTACCGATAATCGAATGAAAGATTTTTATATAATAAAGTAATAACTGGCTAACAAATGCAAAAGCAGCAAGAATGGTATTGGAACGATCAAGAGTGTGAAAATCAAGATATTGAAATTCCGATTGTTTTGAGATTATCAAAGAACTTTAACGCTGCTGCTATGGTTATTTCCGAGAAATTGGGATTCCAGTCATTGGATGATTATGTTAGTGATGTGGTTAGAGCAAACGTGCGGACGGAGCTAGAAGGCACAGGGAACTTTGAAAGAGAACACATAGAAGAAATAGAGAAACAAATGGAATTAATAGATACGAATGGATAGATAAGTGTTACAGAACACGTTGACAATCCCTCATGACCTTTAAATCTTTTCCATAGTTGTTGTGTTGCTTTTTTCCATGATATACAAAATAAGATGGGAATGGTACAATTTAACTACTGAACTTACTAGTGCTCTCTAAACATAGGCTGAAAATATGACATATAATTCGATTCTGATTTAGTATGCCAAAGATGGGAAAAAGGGTGTCTTTGATTCTTGGCAGGCCTTTATTCCCTGGTTTATGGAGCGGGTGGATAAACAAATATTGGCATGATAATTAATAGAAAAAAGACACGCCCTACCAATGCTTTGTTAAAAGAATCTTCTCTTTGAAAATAATTTCTTAGCATGAGCATATAGTATTTTTTGCATACTGAATTTCCTCTTTCAGCTTGTTTAGTTGCTCCTTCACTTCAAATGCATACAATTTTTGATCTTCATAGTTAATTTTCAACATATTAACCTCATCTTTCAAGTCCTCTATTCTATTTCGATATGAGATACCATGTCTTGATACCTCCTGTGCTTTTAGAATATCTTCTCGATATGATCTAAGTCCAATTAGCGTATTTTCCATCTCTTCTCGTTCTTTAACCAGCATGAGCAAGTCTGACTTTGCCTTTTCGCAATTAGACTTCCACTTCCTTACCTCTGCTTCTAATATCTGAATCTTATTTAGATATATGTTATCAGGCAACTTACTGCTAATGCCGAAATTCCTCTAAATTCTTTTTCTTTGGAAATATTGATTATTCAGACAAAACAATTTATCAACATGGCTCTAGCAAACAAACAATAAGGGTTGTTTGGTTGGCCTACAGATACATAGACAGAGGCAATTACCAATTATATCCTTGTACTAGTCTTCTCGTGCTTTAATAAAAGCAAATAAAGAGTCCGGTGTATAAATCATAGTCAGTTTGATTTAAGATAATGGCTAAAAATAAAGATGAAGCCCAACAGATAATATCAAGTCTTCTAAGGGAGTTAGAACAAATAGCCAAAAGAGAACACCTTCCTTCAATTGGTCCTGTAAAGGGTAGAATTATATCGGATATAATAAAAAAATATAGACCGACATCAATACTTGAAATAGGAACCTTGCACGGATATTCTGCTATACTAATGGGGAATTTGCTGCCCGATGATACCGGAAAACTCATAACTATTGAAATAGATAGAGATCTTGCAAATATTGCAATAAAAAATATAGAGAAAGCAGGATTGTCGTACAAGGTAAAAGTAATTTGTAATGATGCTATTGACGTCATTACAACGCTTGATCGTTACAAATTTGACATGGTGTTTTTAGATGCAATTAAAACTCAGTATCTGCACTATCTGAGACTCATAGAGGAAAGGAATCTCATAAACGAAGGATCAGTTGTGATTGCAGATAACGTAATCCTATACGAAAGTGAGATGAAGGATTATCTTGAATACGTTAGAAATTCTGGTAATTACCAGAGTCAGACTACAGAAACTACCTTAGAATTTAATAAAAATGTTAAAGATGCCCTTGAAATTAGCCTTAGAACAAAAAGAAGCAGTAAATCAGTGTTATTATAATATATACGCATATAAATTTGGATGATAATATCCAACAAATTCCTTAACATGTAGCGCTTGCAATATTGTATAGGAGTATATCCCAAAAACTTTTTATTTTTTCCATTGTAGTCATCAAGGTATGAAAAAGAACATAAGATATATGCACATATCATCTGAAACGTCTCTATTACTAGTAATTGCAACTATAACAATCCCCCTCCTTCTGACTGTTATTCCGATCAAAAGTTATGCCGCATTATGCGCAAAGCCCGAAAAAAGCACAACTTATTTCAATGGCTACGATGCAGGCCAGTCTGACTCACATAGTGGTCGTCAACAAAACCAAACTA
>JBKPMB010000204.1:0-2411 GCA_046731995.1 Thermoproteota archaeon
CTTGCTGTCGTTGTTGTGACTGTTCTTCTTGCTTTTCTAGTGTAACTGTGACGCTCCCATCAGCATCAGTAAACTTAAAGGCATTATCTAGGATATTGTCTATAACCTGAGTTAATCTTTCTTCATCAGCTTCTACAAACATGTATTCGTCTTTTAACTTTGATTTGAAGAACAATTTTGTATTCATTGATATTCGATCTTTACTCCTTCTCTTGTCATTATTACTAACTTTGACGTTTGATAATTTCTTGTTATATCCTCTCTAGTTTTATATTCTCTTTTGATCTAACAGATACAAACCTAATAGCATAATCAATCACAGTAGCATTTGTAAGCAGTTCAAGCTTCATTTAGAACACAATTTGCATAATATACATGTGCCCCTACTCTGCTTTAATATCTCAGTATATCTGTTGTGGTACTCCATGTTTCAGGTACGGGATGCAAAAATGCTAAAATAATTCCCTTTGCATCAAATTCTATGGCAGCAGCGACTAGTAATATTCCAAACTGGAAGGTTTCTGGAGACTGGTTTGACGTTTGTAAATGCAATATACCATGTCCATGCACATTTGCTCAGACTCCTACATATGTAGACTGTGATGGTATTATGGCATATCATATAAATAGAGGTAGCTATGGAGAAACAATTCTTGATGGCTTAAACGTATTGATCATAGATAGCTTTAAAGGGAATGTCTGGGCGGGTGATGGAAAAACAAAGCTTAATGTGGCAATCTTTTTTGATGAGAAAGCCAACGAACAACAGCGAGAAGCTCTCAATATGATTTTCAGTGGGAAGGCAGGTGGTTTTTTGGGAGAATTATTTGCAAAGATTATAGGAGAAGTTCGCGGAATCGAATATGCACCTATTAAATTTGAAGTAGCAGACGATCTATCTTTTTGGAGTGCTGAAATACCAGGAAAAGTAGTAGCAAAGGCTGAAGCATTAACAGGACCTATGACTCCTCCGGGTAAGAGAGTTCAAACTATTAATGCACCCGGAAGTGAGGCAGGACCAGGAACAGTTGCTACATGGGGGAAGTCGACTGCTGATCAAGCCGATGCAATGGGTTTTAAATGGGAAAGAAAAGGTCAATCAAGTAAACATATTCCATTTGAATGGAGTGGCCCATAAACACATGTACAAAAGACAACAATACGTACTATTAGATTAGAAAACCTCGTTTGTCATTTCTTGTTCTGCTCGTTCATCGTCTACGGAAGTTTTTGTCTTTAGATTTATGAGATACAAACCTAATAGCATCATCAATCACAGTAGCATTAGTTAATAGATCAAGTTTCATAGAATAGCACTCTTTAGCTACTGACAAAGCCTGTATCTTTTCTCTTTTATCTTCTGTATCAGCTGCTATATTCTATGCTTCTCTTAAAATAGTAGTCAGTCCAACAAAACACTTTTCATACTCTATAGCGACAAGATATATGATATAGAAACAAATACAGAGAAATCTGGTAAATTTTTTAAATATGAGTGGTATCTGTATTTTGCTACCTGTTCTATGTAGGCATCGATAAAAAGAAGATGAAGAGTATCCACAGGCAGCGGGCTACCGTTCTGTTCCATCAGCCCGCTGCTTTTTTAAACAATTATTATTGTTCTCTTGTTCAGGCACTTGGCATATAATAATGTAATATCTTTACTTCTTTAGATTCCTCAATTTGCTTTTGTTCTCTTAACTTTGTGTTACTAAAATTCCTTGGTCTGCTTCTTAGCTTATACCCACAATATGGGCAGCGTAATCCATTGCATTTTATGAATATTTCACATTGTTGACAACGTTTATGTCCATAAATATAACGACCAGAAGCTTTATGATGTGTACATATACCTTTACAAGTCATTTGTTATCACTACTTACTTATTGATTTAGAATATAGTATACTGTCAGATTATTAATCTTAGATAACTAAGTTAACCAAGAGTCGGCTATCTGCCTAATGCTATTATCCATATGGTAGTATGGCCTATATCTTGATGCATTGTTTTACAAGATTTCTTCAATATTTCTATATGTGTTATTAGTTTCATCCTCTGTTATGTTAAACCATATGGTATGTCCATCAAATCTATCTACAAGGTTTTTTGGCAAGTAAAATCTGTTTTTATCTGCTATACCTTTTTCTGTAACTACTGTATCTCCAATTGTCAATTGAACTTCTCCAAAGTCAGCATCATTAATCCATCTTGCTTCTTTCTTTACTACTTGGTCCCAATCAACATTTTTATCGGAAGGTGTATTAATAATGCTTTTCACTCCAATGTTTTACAAACTCATTCTTTGTACCTTCTAATTTTGAATACGAGCAAATCATAAAATAAAACATAAACTTCCAAGAAATCTTTGAACATAGTTTGCAATTAGATACATAATATGAAGAAAAACCAT
>JBKPMB010000205.1:0-2558 GCA_046731995.1 Thermoproteota archaeon
ACAGACTATTCACTACATATTATTGACATGGATATTTGAAAAATACTGACATTGTAACGATTCTAATCTACACTAACACGTCTAGTTATTGGATGTAAATAACCATGTCTATACGTCATTACCAACAGGTAGACATTGGAAACCTATTTCTTTAATAACCATCATATTTCTTCTTTCGGTGCTCGGTACAAACTATAAAAAAGCCATATATCCTAAAACGGTGATAGATTGAGAATATCTGTTCTCTCCAAAAGAGATAGCTCCGCATTAACTGAATTGATTAAAACGAGATGGCCTGAAGATATCATACCAGCGACTCGAAGCTTTAAGGTTTATGAGATTGGAGAAGGTAAAAGGATTATCAAATCTCAGAACTTTACTGCTATTGAAATAAATCGGGAGCTCATCTTGCCTTTTTTGGGTGAGCCTCAATTACTAGAACGTTTTCCCTCTGTACTAGTAGACATGGGTGCAGTCAAATTTGTTTGCAATGGCGCAAAGATAATGAGGCCGGGTATTACGAAATTTGATGTATTTAAGAAAAACGATATAGTGGTTGTCAAAGATGAGATTCATTCCAAGACGTTGGCTGCTGGCATAGCATTGGAGGACAGCGAAATTGCTGCAACCAAATCAAAAGGATATGTAATCGACAATCTACACTACATAAGTGATGCCTTTTGGGAAGCACACAAGCAAATAATTTAGATAGGTATAGCTAATTCCATACTCGTGAAACGTCGTACAGATTAAGATATAAAGACAGCAATAGAGACTTCAGTGTCAGGTTACCTATTGAACGACAGTTCACGCAGAATTATAATGCCAATGAGACCTGCCTATTGGCTCATTTAAAAACCCATTGATTCTTCATGCCATCCTTTAGCTGTTATAAAGAGTAAATCGATGCCATCTCCGCTAGATGCGTCCCTTTGAATCGATGATTTGATTGATTTGATCGTGAGATCTTTAGCTTTTTCTTGTGACATATCATGGCTGTATTCCGTATCCAAAATACCTAGTGCCATCTCGGCTCCAGTCCCGACTGCGGCATAATCGTCAGGAAGCACCGACCCTAAAGGATCCAAGGTATATATCTCTGCTTTAGCTCCAATGCCTCCCACAATGACCTGTGTAAGAAGTGGGAAAAACCTTCTTTCGAACATTATAACAGACATCAGCTTGGCTATCGAATTAGGTGCTACGTTACGTCTAGTTTCTAGTTTTCGGATCTTAGCGAGAGCTATTACCTGTCTTACTAGAACTTGCATATCTGCAATCATTCCAGCGCATGTCGCCCCAACCTCATTTGTTACCGAAAAAGTTTTCTTTGCATTCTTGTTCACTACAAAATTGCCATATGAAACACGTTTTTCTGCTCCTAACACGATTCCGTCCTGATAAGAAATTCCAACAGCTGTGGCACCAGGCATAAATTGAAAAGCCATATCTTTTTCAGCATATATCCAATATTGGTCAGATTTAGTCCTTTCTATTTACTACCATATATAGGTACGAATCAAGTACTGTTCATTCGAGACATGGACCCATAAATTTACTATTCCTTCCACGACCTTATTTGGATAGAGATTTTCACATTCTAGACTTCATAATTACTAAATAGTCGATCGCGTTGTATTTTGCGCATTCTAACAAATTTTTGCTGCCAACAGACTGATTTCGGGATTTATACCATCATAGGTAATAATGAACTTAAGGTGCTCCACTAGGTGCTACTTTCTTAACTATAGAATCGTCATGGATCCTTATTGCTTCAGCAATAAGTCTATTTTGGAGTTCTAAAGCGTCCTTGCCTTCGGGATATTTAGTTTCGGCTATGGCCTCGGCAACTATCCCTATAATATGCCTCAGCAAAAACTCATCTCCCCTTGCTGCTTCTGCCCGATAGGTGGAGTTGGCCTTGTTAACAAATACGACATTTTCATTCGTAAAGCTGTATCTAGAATCAGAATCGTCTTCGTATGGAATTACCTTATAGCCAACTTTCTTTAATGCAAACGTCTTCTTGAGAATAGGTCTTCTCACCCTCCTCTCTTTACCTTGAGTTTGATCAATTTGTGTTGGCGTCTTTAGTTCAGATTGATATTGTGTAGGTACAGAAGTCTGCTCCGTGGTAGATGATGAGAATTCCATCGTTTGTGTAACCATTTGGTGCTGTTCCTCATCAGCATGTTTTGATTCAGTCAAAAGCATATCATCGTCTTGGATTAGCGAGTCGATTTCGGTGTGAGGGAGAGTTTGTTCCGTCGTTTCTTGCTGTTTATCACTATTAAATCCAACTATAGGCTCACTAGGCAAATCTGCATGCGATACGGGTTGTACATTGTCGAGATTGGAGATGTTTGCGTTCTGTGTGGGGCTAATTTCTTTTATTTGAATCGTCTCGTAGCCTTGGACCTCATCCTGTTCGACATTCTCGATAATGGCCTGTCCTAGAACTTTGTCAATTTCTTTATAAATTCTAGATTCTTCTCTAGTAATTAAAACGTCTTCATACTCAGTTAAGCTCGGAAGAATGGTGTCTATGATAAACGTCC
>JBKPMB010000206.1:0-2046 GCA_046731995.1 Thermoproteota archaeon
ACTTGTACTTTAGAGCTATTTAATTGTGCAAGTGCTTCTTTGGTCTTGCCTGCATTCAGATTATTTAACGCTTGCATCAAGAGGGAATCTGCAGCTTTGAATGCTACTACCATATTTTCTGTAGCATTGTAGGTTTGTTGATTTTTTGTATGCTGTATAGTACTGCCATCATAAATACCACTACCCCGCTCGTTGGCAGTCTGATTATTTATAGAAGTTGTTGTTGCGGGGGAAGAAGAAGGAACGCCTATTGCTGTTCTTGTTGTTCCTGCAGTTGCAAGTGCAATTATTATTATGATCGAGAACATAATTATGTATGATTTTTTTCTCTGCACTGCAGCTAAATTATAGGTTGAAGAGGATAATAAACTTGCTCAAGTTGGAAATCATACTGGTAAAAAGCATTCAAGTTTTACCATATTCTAGTTGAAGAACATGTAGATGTCTATACACCTTGTCAGCCTGCAATTTATTAGCTTATAACTAGTCATATGTATATTTTCAGATATCACAGAGTTGGGTTACTCTTTGTTAGTTGATAAGACGATAAGAAAGTCAATAGCGTCATGGCAAACAGTATAACTCCAGTTGATAAGTGGGTCGCGACTAGCACAGCCTCTAACTTCTCATTTACAATAATCATACCTAACAATATCTGGATTAACACAATAATGCTTGCTGCAATGGCTGTCTTTCTTACATTTTTAGTCTTTTTTATAGCATAAAAGGCAGTGGCAAATATTACACATGCTGCAACAATTGCCATAGATCGATGTACATGTTCAAAAAAATATTTCGGTGGTGGAAAATTAAATCCATTAGGACAGAACGGCCAGCCAGGACACGAAAGTCCTTGATGGGAAGCAGTAATATATATTCCAAATAACATGACACCATAAATTAAAGCCAATGAGATAAAAGAGAGCCATAAGATCATATATGTATATGATCCTGTACTACGCTACTAAAGAGATTTTCACTGACTAGTTGTTAGCCTTAGCTTTATGGTATTATTTCTCACGCTATAATGATATAGATATCTATAGTTGGTCAACAAATTTGAAATTATTGATTATCACACATTTTCCATGTATATTATAAAGGACAGAATGGATACGCTTCATACAAAATTTTTCATATATATTTTCATAGATACTTATATATATTGCTAGATGCTGGTTTTATACGTAAAATGTAGAGAGATGGATATTTGTTTTTTAGTATACAACTAAGTGTGGTACACAAGTAATTAAAACAAATAGAATAGCCCTATTGTTATAGCCCCTTTTATTAAAAGGGAGCAAAAGGGAAGGTAAAAAGAGGTAAGATTAAAAATACTTATTACGCAGAATGCAGCAGATGGACAAAAGACAAAACACAGTCTTTGGTTGTTTGTCCGAAATCCATATTGGCATCATCGTCATATCAAGTAAACATTTCCAGCAGCAGCTAAGATTATCATATTGGAACCTTACTACATTTTGAGTGCATTTGTAATAGAATATTGTGGTAATAGCTTACAACTCCTATCCTACTGAATATATCTATATATAGATGAACAGATAATTAAGGTAAAGTTAGCAGTAATAAAGAGCAATTCATAGTATAGTATGAATTCGTATAAATAGAACAGTTTTCTTGAAGAGTTAAAAAAGATAAGTTCTATTTTTATATTAGAATGGCAAGTAGGGAAGGACCAACCATAATGTGGACTATGCTCAAAGGTAAGAAAGTAAAGAGCAACGATGGAAAAGATGTCGGTGAGATCAAAGAGGTGTCACAGAACTTTTTACGTCTAGAAAAGGGAACAGTAAAAAAAGACAAGTTTTGGATTCCAAAATATGTTGCTGATGCTTATGATGGTAAAGTATTATGGCTTTTAATAAGCGAAGAGGAGATCCTCGGCAAATATCGTCATGGATCAGAGCCACCAGGTGATCAATATGCACGCGACTTTGAGGCATTCAAGTCTACGCCGTATGGACAAAAGGCTACGTACAATCCTGATTCTGATCAAAACGTTAGAGTAGTCGAAGAATACAAAAA
>JBKPMB010000207.1:0-7070 GCA_046731995.1 Thermoproteota archaeon
GAATTATTTTCGCTAAATTCACATTGTCTTTATCTATATTACTTATGTATCTAATGCCCTTGTGCTCGCCGTTCTTTTGTTTGTCCAATAGTTTTTTCTTTATATCAAAAAAATGATTGTAGCTATATTGCAGTCCTCCTGCTGTCAAGCAAGTACATAATTCATTTGAGCTAGCAGTTAAGCGACTGATTTCTTTGATAATCTCTTGAGGATCCTCAATTAGTCTAGTTTCATAGTGTACTGTTCCCACTTCTATTTCTTTAATCTTCTTTTCTGCATGTATTGATTTATTCCACAAAGTCTCAAAAATATTCTGCTGCTGTTCTACAATTTCTCTTACATTAGTATGAATAGCTTGCTGATGAGGCTCCTTTAAAGTTATAGAGCCTAAATACTCCTTTTCATTGAGTAAAAGGTTAGCTTCAATTTCATTCAAGTGACGTATCTCAGCGGTTCTCATTAAATCCTTGCAATATTGGAGGTTTTGCTGTGTAATTTCAAAGATATATCTTTGCCTTGTGTCCTTTCTATTTTTAACATTCATAATTGCTGTCCTAATCGATTCAAAAGAAAAGATAAAAGAAGGAAATTTAGAATTCCCACAGATATCTATTCTATGCTCTGCGTTATAGAATATGTCTGATATCGCATTTATGACTTCAGCACGATGTAATACCTTAATCTTCTTGTTCATTATAACTCGACTCAAGTGATTGGTAAGCTGAATGCAAATGTCGCGCCTCCTTTTCCATCAGAATTATTCTCAGTCCATATTCTGCCATCATGAGCCTCGACAATACCCTTGGAAATATAAAGCCCTAATCCTGATCCTGTATCTGATTTAGTAGCGAATTTAGAAAATAAATTATCCTTTATTTCTAGATCAATGCCTGTGCCTCTGTCTTTAATTGTAACAATAACTTCGTCATTATGATGATTAGTAATGCCATAACTATTGTCTTCTTTTTCATACATATTTTTGGACTTCCTTCTAAATGTAAATACTGTTATAGTACCGGCATCGTCATCTTGAACACCAGGGTTATCGTTACTGCGACGGTCACTGATACTTGTCTTCGTGAACTTTATAGCATTAGTCAACAGATTTGATATAACTTGATAAATTCTCAGTTTATCTGCCTCAACAATTATAGGATCCGCTTCTTGCTTATCAAAGTGTATCGTTATTTCATCTTGTCCTTCTTTTGGTTTTGTATCCTCTATAACATCCCTTATCTTTTCATTGATGTTAAACTTCTCTTTATTTAGCTTTAATGTCCTACTCTCTATTTTTGTAATATCCAAAATATTTTCTGAAAGAGCTTGTAGTCTTTTTGCATTTCTTACTATGGTGTCTAATAATTTTGCATCGCCATCTTTTTCACCTATAGTTGAATTGTCTGACCTAGATCTTCGAGAACGTATTACTTCAGATAAACCAAGTATTGGCTGTATTGGTGCTCTGAGTTCATGAGCTGCTATGTTAATGAATTCATCTTTTAGCTGATCCCTGCTTTTAAGTTCTTCATTTAATTCTTCAAGATGCTTCGTTAATTCATGCTGTTTTCTATTATAGCCTCTTATAGAATCCACCATGGAATTAAAAGATTGACCAAGAATAGAAAGCTCATCACAACCTCCCTGTTTGACTGATACATCAAGATTTCCCTTCTTTACCTTAGATGTTGCTTGAGTCAGAGCAAAGATTGGCCTGAGAATTCTTCTCACAAGGTACAAAATTAGTGCCAGAATGCCAATAATTAAAATAGCAAACAGGATTTGTAACAACATTAGGTTTTGGGTGTTTTTATCTGTTTGTTGTCCTAGAACTGTGACCAAGTTATCAGAAGATTCAATCAAATTAGATGCCATTGATTCGACTTCTTTTATACTTAGTGGCTGGTCTGTAGTAGTTTTAGTAGTGGTATTTGTGGTTCTATCTTCATATGTTAACGTAAGAAGGTTATTTGTCACATAAGTTTTGTAAATATTCCATCTACTGTCAACATTATTCCAAAGAGGTAAAAGGTTTGAAGGAAGAGGTTTTAGATATACACCAGAAATCATTCCTCCTTGTTTCAAAGCCATAATGTTAGCATTCAAGTTGCTCATAGCATCTTTTAGCTGCAAGGTATTAGAAGAAGTAGTAGTAGCAGAAGAAGATAAGCCATACAGATATTTTTCAGTTTGTAATAACGAATTAGCAGTCAGATATCGATTCTTGCCAGCAATATTAATTGAATTTCCCAATGATGATTGTTCAGACTGAAAATAAGCTAGTATGCCAAAACTGCCAACAATTAGCAGAATTTCTATTAGAACCAATAGCGTTATTTTTGAAAGAATTTTAGAATTTATTCTATGTAACCAAGTAGACAACTAATTTTTCACATTCCTAAGTCTGTTCACTTTACAATTCAATTCCTAGGCTCGTCACATTCAAAATTATCATGTCTATTTCTTATTCGAATGTTACTGTTCATTATGATCTATTAGAGTGGATAGTTGCAGATATAGATTGCTAATTCTAGAATAAATCGTAGATATTGTATATTTGTGTAAATAAAGTTTGTCAATTTGCAATCTCTGATATCTCTCTTTGACTTTGCTGAGAAGCTCTTGCACTTGATTTTGCTGTTCCATAGCTGAGCTCATATGTTTTAAATAGAGAGTTTAACTTGATACCTGATTAGCTGGTCTTTGTCTTCATCATAATCAGGTTCGCTTAATTCTTCATTATCATCTGCATTGCTGTTGCTAGAAGACGATTTTATCTTCTCTTTATCTTTGGACTTAGAAGAGACAAACCTGATGGCATCATCTACCACAGTTGCATTTGTAAGCAGATCAAGTTTCATAGAATAACATTCTTTGGCCAATGATAATGCTTGTATCTTCTCTCTTTTGTCTTCTGTATTTTTTCCTGTATTCCACGCTTCTTTTGTAATCGCATTTAGTACAACCAGACATTTCTCATATTCTTCTGGCAGCCGATCGTCAATGTATCTTTTGATGTTCTCTTTGGCTTGTTGCTTTAGAAAAGACAAATCTCTGTTTACTGTTCCAATACTCACCTGCAATATCCTTGCTATTTCTGGCTGACTATGGCCCTGGCTATCAAGCGATGAAAATAATCTGTGTAATAGACTAAATCTAACCTAACACAAAATTATGTTATCATGTTGTATTGAGCTTCCTCCACAGTATGGACAATACCTTGCATCGTTTCTAGTTGATATCCCAACTACTTGAAATTTTATTTTACAACTAGTGCATACGAATGTTGCTGCCATCATCGATAGTTCTATTTACCATAGGATAGGTATAATCATATCAGAGCAACGATTAAAGGCAATATTTACAACTGAAAGGTTAGCGCATCTCCTCTTTATTTGGCTCCCATAATGAGCATATTCCATACGGTGCTATTTGGCCAGAGTTTTTGTCATATACATCTGGTCCTTCATCTGTTACTATGGCACAATGATTTGGCTTCATAAAGTATATGCAATTATAGCAGAAATATCCAGTATGAAGATCTGAGTCTTTGAACTCTTCCATTTCCATATACCTAGCTGTTACTTTGGCTAACTTCTTTAGTTTTGTTGCTTCCTGTGGTATGTTTTGAGTAGAGTCTTTTGACATACACATTCGATCACATAGTATGTTATAGAGATTGTTATCTTAAATGCAACTGGTCAGTTCAAAAAACTTGGTTTGTGGTTGTAGTAACTGATATCTTTCCCGTTTCCTCTTGCTGTTGCACCGTTAGAAATAAAAGTTCGAAGCGAGCTATCATTTAGATAGGGAGCTGTTACTGTAGCAGATCCTGTAAATGGTACATTTAACGGTCTATTTTCAATTGTAACTATGGGATCTGGATTTGTCTTATGAACAGTAATCCTTGTTTTTAGCATACTGGTTCAAAACCTGGTGAAGATGTTTCATTTATAATGTAAGGTGAGAACTTAACACCTCTTAATACAGTGATTCCATTATCGGGGTCCGAATCCAAAGTAGCATTATTGCCATAAATTATCAGAGAACCCTTTAGCGTAAATGGGATTTGGAGTTATTTTAAACTTGGAGTTTGGAAGAACTCTATCTGTACCTACTGCAACTTGTTTTATTGTTAACTCTCCTTTATCAGATTTTTGTTGTGTTATTTTGTAAAGAGGCATTATTTGATAGCGTATATGATTTTTCTGGTGGTATTGTATTATCTATAGACGAGGACGGTAGAAAAGGTATAGGAGAATAAGTACTATTATTCTATGCACATACTCCCACATATGATTCACATAAAAAAGAAATAACAACTGTAGATAGAATAAGACTGGAGATCAGATTTAGCCTAATGCCATAAATCCGAAGGTTGTTTACGGTATCAACCACTCCTAACAAGGTAGTTTCTGATCGTTTATTGGTTGCTCTCCTAAAGGGAGTTACAATTATTCTTATTACGCAGAATTTGACGATATCAGCGAGAAGCCATGCGATAGATAGCAAGATGTTGTATTCTATTTTGCCTAGACTTTACTGCCAGAACAGCTGCAAATAATTTTATATTCTACCAAATACTGAAATAAATAAATATCAATCTACACAGATTCCTGGAACTGCAACTTTCTTGAATAGATGAGGAGACATCACTACATTGGGAAGAACATCAGCCATTCTTGACCGAAATTCAAGTCTATTGAAGGCTCGTTTAAAATGTTCTGCAGATTCCCAAACCACATAATTAAAGAATGTAGAACTGTCAGCGATACCTCTGTGCAACTGAGCTGAGATGAACCCAGGTTGCTGTTTGAAGAATTGAGATGTGGTAGAAAATACTTTTAAGAACTCATCTACATCCTCATGTTTGACGGTAAACTTATTCAATAGAATAACTGGTCTTACATCCTCTTCTAACTGTGTTTTGATTGTTACTTTTTCATCCATTTCCATGATTTTTACCATATGATTATTACTATTTTGTGTTTGTGCATATTTTGATATTTCAGTTTTTCTTGAGTAATATGTAAGTATATGCTCCCTGTTACATACAAGCAGCCATTTGTTTTATATTTAACAGGAGTGGCTGTTCTGCTCTACCTTTCGCGTCCAAATAAGGTTCATGCATCCAAATAAAGCAACACCATTGTTCGTGATAGAGGAGATGGCGTATATTAATTAGATATTTTAGATAAATTGGCAGCAGTATGTTCTTCTATTTTTGATTTTGTAGGTATTTTGTCCAGACCTTTAGCATTTGCCTTGAGGGCTGCCGTTATAGCACCTGCAGCGCTACGTATCGCTAATCTTGAATCTTTTTCCTTAATGTACATACAAGTAAATACTGCTGATAGAATATCACCAATCCCAGTGGAGTCTATAGTAGGAATATAGTCAAGCCGCAGTTCGTGTTCGTTCATGCGAATCACTCTTCGTGTTGTAGAAATTACAAAGTCGGCATTTATAGGTCGAAGAAGTTTAAATTCATCCTCATCTGCTTTGACAGCAGAAACACCTGACCAATCTAAAGCTACACTTTTAGCAAGCGTAACTGCTCCTGAAGGTTGTACTTTCCGCAGATAACCTTGCGGATCCAGCATTACAAACTTACTCTTCTTAGTTATTGCTCTAAGGACATCCAACGGAACCTCATCAATAACAGGGCTTACTATCCAACCATCCACATCTATATCATTGACGTGATCAATCGTGAGTGGATTACATTTGGATAATAGAGTCACTTGTCTAGTATCATCATTGAATTGTCTAATAGAAAATTTCGTGGTTAAACATTTTTTCTCGAATTGCTTAATATCAAGATCAAGATTTCTCTTTAGAAAATCTCGTTTATCCTTTGGAAGATCTTCTCCCACTTTGGTGACTAGAATAGTTTCGAACCCTAGTTGTCTGCAAGTTAAGCCACAATAACATGCTGGACCTCCTAAGTAGTAGCCATCTTCGTTGTCAATTGAATCCAACGTTATATGTGATGCTATCGCTATCTTCATCTACATTCTCCCTTATCAAAAATCTTTATATTTTAACCCATTTAAATGCCGTAGCCTTCTTGTGTCATGTAATGCAAAGATAGGCTGGACAAATGACTGCTAATATCATTGTTAGTAGAGTCTAAATCTTTTGTTCTAAGGGATTACTGTATGCGTATACTTCAAATCTTGTTTTATTACTATTACCATCATGATTGCCGTAATGATATCCTTCTAAACCTACTTTAAAAGTTAAAGCGACATCAGGCTCATCGTCTACAATAAGAATTCTTTTGAGAAATGGGTCTTTGTATCTCTTTCTTTTACAGTTATAGTATCTGGCTTTTTATCTTGCAGATACGATTGATTGTCGGTATTATAAGATGAAGAAAAATTATGAAAAAAAGAAGTTATCTTATGCAAAAGAGTGTAAGGATAATCATCTTTAGCTTGTTGTGGAGCGGCAGATGGCTGACCTGCACTTTTATCATCAGCTAATAATATTTATCCTCATCTCCGTCTCATTCCTTCCCCGTTCCTGCTACCCTCTCAGTTGATACAAATACCAAGATATATTCATTTATCAGCAGAAACAATAATTTACCATAATTTGGGAACATTTGAGATTACGACTAATTAGAAGGATTATACGAAATACATAAAGCTGACTACGTTTTCTTATTCGCTTCTTTTAGTAATAGCAATGAAGCTGACAAAGAAGAATCAAACGAGCCTGACTACAAACAGCATATTAGCCTGCGCCACTTTGTGTTTTGAAATTTCACTCCTAGAACCGCAATATAACATAATATACGACATTCAAAACTTATTACCATAAGATGAGACGCAAGAGGCGATTCAGTAACTAGATGGCATATTCAAAGAGAATCAATTAGAAGTACAAATTGAAGTTAATATGCCACTTGATATTTTTGAAGATAAATATAGACTTAAAGCAATAGAGGATGGTCTAGTACAATGTATTTCGAAGGGCCTCTATGAAGAAGGAGTATCTTTCAGAATAAATAAAGTCAAGTTCAAAACATAGCATGATAATAGATTGTATGTATATTGCATATACAT
>JBKPMB010000208.1:0-5383 GCA_046731995.1 Thermoproteota archaeon
TTCAATGCGTGTTTGAGTATAGTATCTAATGCGCTAAGACATTATTGGTATTGTTCTGGTAAGTGCTCTGTCACCTATTCTTTAGTTCCTTTAGCCTGCTCACGTTTGCAGCTCACGAGCTATTTGTCCATAGCTTAAGCCTCTGGACCTTAACTCTACTAACCTTTGATCTACGCCATTCCAGTTGGTCAGATTTTGTGCCACCATTAGAATAGAGATCTATCGTCAGTGTATATTGAAAAATGGAGTTTGTAATAGTAGCTGTGTAAAAAAAGAGACTGCCGCTATTGCCTTAGCTTTCCTGTTTTGTTGTTTTAGCTGTCCTTACGATGATTTGTTATAGTCCTGGCAGTATAACAACAGGACGACCAGTTGCCTGGTCTCTGCATGCATTAGCTCCATTAGCTACAGCAATACAGTTATCGGCGTCTTGCTCACCAAAAGCAACAAATGACAGTTAGTCAGTGTAATAGACTCATATCAAGTTATAGTATTATCCGGAATAGCAGGGAAGCACTACACAAATGATATTCCAAGACTTGTTGAAAAACATAACAAACAATC
Source organism: Thermoproteota archaeon (assembly GCA_046731995.1). Taxonomy (GTDB): domain Archaea; phylum Thermoproteota; class Nitrososphaeria; order Nitrososphaerales; family Nitrososphaeraceae; genus JAFAQB01. The sequence continues at coordinate 565 of JBKPMB010000208.1, forward strand.
TGTCTTCTGGTAGATGTAAAATAGTGTGACTACGTGAATCAAGCATTTAGACATTCATTTATTGTTAAAAGTCCTATAGAAAAGGTCTGGCATTTTTATACAGATGTCAGACATTTATAAACAATAACACCAAATGAGATGGAACTTAAGATCTTTAATACTACTAGTGAAAATATTATTCAAGGACAAGAGATATTGCCTAGTAGTAAAATATTTGAAAAAATGAAAATAAGAAGAACAATGACATGGCGTTCAAAGATTACATTCCTCAAGAAATATGAATACATTGATGAAATGCTAGCCGGTCCATTCAAAAAATGGAGACGCTTGCACAAGTTTCATAGTATAGATGGAAAACAAACAGAAATATAGATGAAATTGAATTTGAATTACCATATGGAATATTAGGAAAGTTATTTGAAGGATATGCTTACAAACAATTACAGTATATCTTTGGATATAGAAAAATAGCTACAGTCAAAGCAGTGGAATAATAACTTTCATATATTAAGGCATTATGAACCTTGCTGCTTTATCAGCTCTAAGAAACTATTTATTCAAAAGTTTTAAAAATCTCTATCAGACTTATTTTTTGTTGCTTCTATTATCATGGTAGCATTTTCCTATCCCATGTCTGAAACCAGGACTATCTGATATAACTGCTCGTAAAATCATCTTTACAACTTCACATGGTAAAAGTAGTCCTAGAATGTGTTCACATATATGTCATAAGAGTAATTTAGTGCTCCTTATCGTCTTTATTATCAGTATAGTGATGATGAGTTTTATTATTCTTCTTGCTTTAATACTTCTATAGCCAACTAAATCTGGAAAATCAAAAATCATTCCTCTTTTCAACACTTTTTCTAAATCCTGAAATACCTTGTTTGAACAAGATTCATTTGTCACATATTATAACTTGGCTTGGAAAATTATGTAGTCATCTGTATTCATCACCACAATCTCCAATTGTCTCAAACAAGTTTTTTGAGTTTCCACATACTGCATCTATATCATCATAATCTGACTTATCCAAACTCAAGTTAAACACCTGAGCATTATTGTTTATGTGATCAGATATTCCAAGTCTAACACCTATAATAACACCTGCTACTGCAGACTTGTCAAGGATATATCGGGCTGCTACATTTGCAATGCTCGCATTGTGCTTTTGTGCTATTTTCTTCAAAGTTGATAAAAGTTCTTGGAACGAATTCCATCCGCCCCATGCATCTATCATTTTCTTGTATTTTCGTAAGCTTAATGTATCTAACTCAGCAATAGATGGTGGTTGTGTTCTTCCTAAATACCGCTCTGACATAAGCCCTCCACAGATGGTTCCATAAGCAAGAAGACTGATATTGTGTTTCATACAAAATGGTATCATCTTTACTTCTGGCCTACGATCTATGATAGAATATTGAACTTGATTTGACACAATTTGTATATCTGAATCAACCATGATCTCCATACGTTCAGTATCAAAATTTGTAAGACCTAAATGCTTGATTATTCCTTTATCCCGTAGGTCAGAAAGGTATTTGAGAGCATCCATATAATACGAATTGTTATAATCCCACCAATGGAATTGAAGCAAATCTAATGAATTAACACTCATTCTGCGAAGTGATCTTTGAATACTTTCATTAACGATAGAGCGTGTAATGGTTCGTGGCTGCGGCACCCATTTTGTTAATGCCTGAATTCTATTGGTTTCTTCTTCTTTGTCTTTTAGAACTGATAATTTACGCCGAAATTCTCCAATAAAATTTTCTGCCGGACCATAAATATCTGCCAAGTCCCAAGTGGTAAAGCCAGCATTGTGATATCTTATCATATCTTCTATTGCCAATTTGTGATCAATATATCCATGTCCGCCTGCAACTTGCCACATGCCGTTGACTGTTCTGCATATTGTCAAATCGGGAGCCAGTTGGTAGTAGCATTTCTTACTCACATTGACTGAAAGTGATCTTATACAATATAAAAGTAAAAGAGACATTCAAGATAAATTGAAAAGATAGCAAGCTTTTGAAGAGATACAATCAGATAGATAGCCTTACAGTATTAAAACAAATTCTAAAATTCTGCAAGTTGTTGGTTTTAGCAATTCCATACAATATCAATTAAGACTTCTTATAGAGATGAAGTCTACTATAAATCGTGGTACATAAATCAAGATTACTTAAAAAGTATAAGCTGCAGTTGTAATTTCGTACAATGCATTTGTACAATCATCCAATTTTGCTAGCGAGTTATAGATGTATATTAGATGAACCGTGTCTTTTATCTGGATACGAGAAAAATATGCTTTTTCTTTTCCTATTACTTCATGTCCACTAGATGAGACAATAAAGGTTCAAGTTATTAAAAAGGTATTTTTTATTATGATTTGAGTCTCAGTTTTTCTAACTCATGTATATAAATTTGATATCGTCTTTCGTATTCATATCCATATATCTCGATGTATGTTTTTGCGTTACGCGGCTCGCTTGCTTTTGCTAATAGAGTTAAAAGCTCTCTAACGTCACTATCATATGTTAAGTGTTCGTTTATAATCACAGACAGTAACAGATTAAACGATTGATGTAATCCAAGAATATGAAAGGAATGTGAAAGATATAATTTAGCATCAAGATAATCGCCTTCCAATGCTGCCAGACAAAAATCAAACAAAAGATATTCAACAGGATAAGAGCAGCCTATATCACGCAGTTGATTATGGCGATTTTGTCCCGAAAACTTTTCCCATCTTTCATCCCTTATAAATTTCATATTTATGACCCGTACAATATCTCTGAAGGTTGCAAGGTAATCTATGTGTTTTAAATAAAAATGTGAATCCATGGTTGTGCCATTGATAAATTTACCATTACTAGGAAGATCCCCTGCGATGGGGATATATTCTATTAATTTTAAAATCTCATCAAAGGGAATTTCTTGCATTATATTGGATTCACTATATAGTCAATTAGAATATGAAGTTTTAGTCTTTTGAGTTGCATGATGATAATATGCACGTTGCGAAGTTGCAAGCACACGATTGATTATGGGATCCAACGCTGTAATACATACCTGGTATTGTTCTCGCAAGTGGTCTGTGACGTACTTTTTGATATACTCTTTGTATGATTATGTAAATTTGCATATCCAAACTAATAGAAGCCTCTGATACTTGCAACTCTAGTGATTTTTCTTTGTCACCTTCGTTGGTATTAATGGAAGATAGGTTTTTGTCTTCTCGTTATATTTGATGTACTAAGGTTTTTAGAGGAAGCTTAAATACTCATTGACCATAGACATCATAAATGTCAGAAGATGCAGTAATTAACTGGGACTCTATCCATAAGAATGTAAGATCCAAAGACGGTCAAGATGCTGGAAACGTAGATCCCATAGAAGAAGATGCTGTAGTAATTACAAGTGAAGGAGATCGTCAAGAGTACAATGTACCAAAGTCAGAGATAGAAGGATACAATGATGCAGAAGTCTCTTTGAAAATTACTTTTGGTGAACTAAACAAATACAAAGTTTAACTGAATATTCAAAGCCTTTTTTGATAATTCTAATGGTTATTATCGTCTTATAGTATAACATCCGCGGTATCTGAAGCATTAGATTGGTTAAAAGGAAGTAAATATGGATACAAGTTCAAGGACAAAATTGTTCTTTTTCTTTATATACTAAAGCCACCATCATCTTAATTTTTACTTATGCGATTTTTGGGAAGGATAAAGCTTTAGAAACTTATTTTCATAGAAACCTGATGCTTAATTGGATGCATTTTAAATCTGTTGCAATAGAAAGAGAAGAAATCAAATTATCTTTGCCCATGATTATTGATTATATAATTCTCGTAAAATCTGACTGGGAAAAGGAAGAGAGAGCTTTTCTAGCTAATAGATTTACAAAAAAAGGGCATATTGACAACGATCATGATAATTTCATTATGGACATAGGTGAATATTGGCTTTTATACAATACTATTTGCAAAAAGATATCCAAATTACAAGGTTATTTCAGTTGAAGCATCAAAAAAGATATCCAAACAGCTTGAGGCAAATTGTAACCTAAACAACATTGACACGTCAAAGAGAATTACTTTAATAAACAAGGCAACAACAGATATAGCTGGCAAAAAGGTTAACTTTTATGAAATTGAAAGTTTATCTACAATATTAAAAGAATTTCTTGTTGATCTACCAACTTACGATAAAAACAATAATGCATTATTTAGTAATGACTTTGTACAAACAACAACCATAGATAGTATTGTTAGCTCTGAAAATATTACAAAAATATCCTTAATCAAAATTGATGTAGAGGATGCTGAAGTTTTAACATTAAAAGGTGCAATCCAAACTCTCAAACAAAGGAAAATAACGAACATGATAATTGAATTCCACAGTCGTGAAAATCATGACTATATAATCAACCTTTTGAAGGAATTAGGATATTCCATATCTTGCTCTAGTGAGAGACCTGGAATCTATACAGATCCTAAATACATTAATGGTCATATTATAGCAGAATTGATTGAATAGTGGTATTCGGATATAGATCTTATATTAGTTATATTTCCCATACTCTTCTGGCAATCATTCGTCAATGTATTTTTAGATGTTAGTTTTGGCTAGTTATCTCAGATATGTTATATCACCTGTTAATAGTGGGTTGGCGTATCTGCAGCATTTGAGATATCTCTGACTGGCTATAGCCTTGATTTGCTAGCTCTACTACCTTGTTTCTGCGCCATTCTAAGCAGTCATTCTCTGATGAGCTCGAATTATTCATATTTCTTTCGTGAAAAAGAGGCTTA
>JBKPMB010000209.1:0-5819 GCA_046731995.1 Thermoproteota archaeon
CACACTACAGCCAGGACAAGCAGCACCATTTACAATGTATTTGAGTCCAAAAGATATGCCGCTTAACCAGATAAAATCAGTCAAATATCATTTAAGCTGGAAGCATACAGCAGTTGCTGCTATTTCTTCCTCCCAATTAACAAAAAGGGCATCAACCAGTTAAGTCATGCTCGCACTAGTAGTGTTAGGCTAAACAAACACTTATGGTTCCTGCTGGTGCTATATCGTCATAGATGGAGTGGGATTTGAGGCAAAAATCATACATAAAGTATTATCGGTCATGTTCTAGGTATACCGTAGTTCATCATGCGTAATCTATCTTACAGTATCTAACAAGGCCCTCCTTCAGAGACTCTCAATTCTATGGGCTTTGAAAATCTGGGTTTGACTATTGGTTATTTAGAAAATGTAAAAATGGCAAGTACTAAAGCCTCTTCTGGTACTGGAGTAGAGCAATAACTGGTCATCTGTGGAATACAGTATATAGCACCCAGTATGTGCGTCCATTTTATTCCATTTTCCATTTGACACAGGTTTGAATCGCATTTTACATCTATTTGGCAAGCATTTGAACTGTATTAGCTAAAAGATAACTTAAACCCTCGCTTATTTTATGCTTCTTCAATTATGGTCTGCGTACCAGCCTGATCAAATCAAAATGGACCTGCGTTAGGTGCACAAGCAGGAGAAGGTAATCTATGCATTTAGAGGAGCCTTTTTTACTCCACTATTATATTTTAACAAGTGATTCCATAGTATGAAATAGAGTCTTCAATTCAGAAATCGGACCATGAATGTCTATCTTTGTTGTACCTTGGAGACAAATTTTTGCTTCTCTAAATATAATTCCCTTCTCAGAATACTCTAGACCACTAAGGCTATCTAGGCGTTCGCTAATTATATCATCTGATTTAAGAAAGTGTCCTCTCTGAGCATATAAAATGAACCTTTTATCTGTAATTATAACTCTATATGTTTTATTTGCATAATGAATAAGTGTCTTACTCTGGAACTTTATATTCTCCAAAGGAAGTAAAAAATCCTGTAATGCCAATCTACTAATAGGTGTCGTATTTTCTCTAAAACCTGTTTCTTTGCAAAGATTGATTAATATGACAACAAAATTTATCAAACAACTGATGAACTTTTATCCTCCTTGTATTCAATCATAGCAAAGGCTTAGATTTATAATCAAATGCAGAGTATCTATTCTCAAACTATGGAGCTCAAATTTAGATTTTATAAACAAGTACCAATATATCATGCAGATTGCTTCTAATGGAAAATGTTGCTCCCTTCGGTAAGTTCAGTTGCTTTCATAGAGAGAATCTGCAATACTACGTGTATATCATTCATGTAGCCTTTATTCAATTGAATTTAGAATAAAAGAAGAAATTGGCAAGATGTTAGGTCATATAGCTCATGGTGGAACAATATATCTCCAGAATGGAAGTACTAATGTACATATAACCTTTAATAGATCTATCTAACTGGCAATATTTTCCCAAATGAAAGCACCAATATTCTATTGATTCAAGACATTCAAAATGCCTGCTACATAGGACATGTTTTTTGCAATGACTCTTAACAGTTTTTGTAATTAATAATCTTTGTTTAAAAGACAAAGAAGATTGCAATGCATACGTGTTAAACTGTGTAATTTGGACTGTAGAATATGAGCTTGTTTCATAGATTATATCAAGCGCACTACAAACAGATGCATAATTATATAAGTTAAAACCAGTGAATATAACAACATACTTATCATTGATGTCATAACCCGTGAAAACAACTGAACACGAAAAAATCAAATTATTATTGAAAAAGTGAGAGACAGGCAAGCATAGTACAAAGTCAACTGTAAGTCTTAGTGTTTACATAGTATATAGAACAATTCTCCTGCTTTCATCTTTATGTCTTTTGCGATAGTAAGCGGATTGTCGTGTAAACATCGAAGAGCTATGCTTTCACCTTTTTTTAGGTCAACGTCTCCTCCTGACCTTTCGCAATTAAATGTAAGTTTGCTTGGTCGATCGTAATTGAAAACTTTTGTAGTTGGAATGAAATCGTCATCATTGCTAAGATCACATCCGAGAGATATCGTGGCACCCGTTCGTATTACATATATTCTATCAGCAAAACTTGGCAATGGAACACATAGAGCCGATATCATTAGCACAGCAGCGATTGATACCAAAAATGTTACAAATAATTTTCTACCGTTAATGATAATCATTATGTATCTATTTATAGAAGAAGAGGGAACTATAAAATATTATGAAATGAAAAAGATAGATACAAAGGACATAAACTATCTCGAGATTCAAAAATGCTAATGCTGTATAATACCCCAGTTTTTACGGTTATCACTCACTTTTAGCTACTAATGGCAACAATATTATAAATTAGCCAGTAGTAGTAATAACTTTCGTAGTAACATATAAGATTGTTATTTTCTCTTCCTTATGCTTTTCCGACTTGCTCTACCCTTTTTGTGCTGCTGATAAAACTCCAGTCACATTTACACTATAAAACGATGCTAAACTTGGATTGGAATTGCAAGAGAATTTAGCAGTTATTTCATTCGTTCCTTGCTTAATAAGAGTATAGTCGGAAGAAAGGCTAAATGTCCATCTTGAATAATCTTTTGGTCCGTCAGATCCAGCTGCTGAAGTATTTTGATAGGGCTTTACACCGTTTGCAATAACGTTAACCTGACAATCAGATGTGGCATTATCCTTTGATGTTCCAGATATTTTGACAAGAGTGCCGACTGGAACTTGTTGGCCCTTGATAGGTACTGTAATCCTAACACCATGCAACACAGAAGATGAGGAGAGGGATGATGATGATGGTAATTGTGAAGTTGACTGCTTTGATGTTCTATTTGCATCAGATGTAGTTGATGATGATGGCGATGGCAGTGGTTGGAGTAGTTCTTGCGATGCTTTTTTTGATGATGTTGCGTTTGTATTAGATGTATTTGATGATGATGGTATCATTGGAAATTGCGGAAATGACGACTGAACATTTTGTCCATAGACGGCGTTATTCCACCCTATATTAACCAAAATATTAGAAACAACACTTCCGAACAAAATTAGCAAAGTTATTAGTTCTGTAGGACAGGCAACACCATTAGCGGTAAACTTCAATTGGATGATTCAGATATCTTCTATCCGAAATATTATAAAACAAGATAGATTACGAGAATTTTACAACTAAAACAATATTAGTTGTCGTTAGCTTGTTGTTATCTACTGTGTGATCTCAAGCAATATATAAAGGTAAACAATATCTTTTACAGTAACGTTATTTTCATCTTTTCTAACATTCTCTGCCTTATCACCAATTCGAACTTGTCCTTCTCTTAATACCTCAAAGTAAATCCTCGGTCGCCTAAACACATGGTGTAAGTTCTCAAATACGAATAGATAACATACATGCACATTGAGACCTGTCGAACCATCTTTTAGCAAACAAGAAGATGATAGATACTTACATAAATCCAATTGTTAAATTATGTATTCTATAAAAACCCCATTATCGGGTGTAATAATAACAACAATAACAATAACCTTTTGTAGAAGGGTTCAATACTATTATGATATGTCACGAGAAAAATTAACTTTACCCTTTGAAGTGGATTATTCTGAAAAACCAAGCAAGAAATCGAAAAACATGAAAAGGCTCGCAGTCATTGTCAAACCAGAAAACCTTGATGAGATGATCTCATCGCTTAAGGAAGCTGGTCTTGATGCTACGATTTATGACATAAAAAGGGCAACAAAAGAGAAAAAGGAACGAGTTGCTTCAGGTAGAGGAAGTGGCACATTGGAGCTTGCATATACTACAAGAAAAATTGTGGCTACTGTAGTGAATTCAGATGATGTGGATGGTGTTGTGGCAAGAATGAAAAAGGCCCTTGGCGGGGATAAGGCCGTTGTTATGATTTCACCAGTAGATGATCTTGTAATGCTATAAAACACACAAATAGAATATACTGTTTGAACTGACAAAAGAAGATAGAGATACTAGGATAATACATAGCCAGCAGCCATCAGCGTTTGGCCCAATCTTTGCAACTAAAGCAGCAATTGTTAAGAAATTGAGCTAATAGTGATAGTATATAGATACACAATGAAAAAAGAGAATAACAAATGGACTTACTGTCAGCAGCGGCTGAACCTAATTCTTAATTCAGCAATCAGGTAGTTGCTGTATAAAAGATGATATAGTAATGTAGAGAAAGTTTTTTATTAAAAATTATCTAGAAATTTGGTTATATATTTACTAGCTACAACTGATCGACAGGTAATTAGATACTTCTTATTTCATTTCATTTCAATTGAGTTTTACTCTATATAATGAAGCATATTATTAGTATGTTCTTATTATACTTGAAATCTAGGCGATAGAATCTCTCCAAACAAAGAATCCGTCTTTTTTTGTAATTGTATCTATCGACTGTGCTAGAAATTTGCTTTTTAACAACGTCACACAATCACCAACTATTATAGTTTTTCTCTTACTTCTTGAAAATGCAACACAGGATCGAGGTATATTTACAAACCCGATTGCTTCTTGATAATACATTTTATTATTGGATCTTACCATAGAAATTATGGTTACCTCGTCTTGTTGACCTTGAAATTTATCTATAGTTCCAACTCTGATGCCTCCACTTTCTTGTAGCGGAAGATGTAGTTGTAGCATCCTCTCTTGTTGTTTATACGGAGTAGCAACCATAATGCTATTAATACCCATACTAATACAACTATTTACTATTTCCTTGATAATAGATACCTCTCCTCTATTTACAAAATGTTTGTCCTCCCTTCTTTGCTTGTTTGTATCAACAAAAACTACCTTTTTGTCATGTTGCAGTATCTTTTTGAGATTGCTGTTAGTATCATCATAATCTTTCTTGGCTATATCAGCAGTTGAAATATTCGAAACTGATTGGTCAGCAACAAGATTGTATTCATAGTATGGATTTATTAAATCTGAAATGTCTTGATTGAATCTGTACTCTCTTCTCAATAATGTTGTTTTAAAGTACCTAAGTATCGCTCTAAATAAACTTGTAGCCACATAGTCATTAGAGGGAGGAGGCAGCTGTTTATCGTCTCCGATTACTATTATTTTTGCATTATTGTCTCTTAGAGAAGAAAATAATGTTCCCATTTTGTCGAGGCTGATAAAGCCTGCCTCGTCAATAAGTATAGCACCAGCCTGGATTATTTTTTGTAAATCTTTGGCAATATAGTCTGTACATAATACTATCCTAGAATTTTGCAGAAAATTCATTACTGATCTTATTTTGGATGTGATACCTACATGGCTAGTATTACTAATAATGACTTCATGGTTGGACAAGACCATATTATCTAATGTGTAGCCTGCTAAGCTAGGATAGGAATACATTAACTCTGTAATGTTGCCATATCGCATGATAAAACCTCTAGGTACCTGTAACTTTACTTTCTGCAAGAGAGAATGAACTTTAGATAATATGCTATCTACCATAGCATTCGTAGGCGCTACAACTAAAATTGGAGAGTAATCTTTTAACAAATCAAAACAGCATCCTGAAATAACTGTAGATTTTCCTGTGCCTGGTGGACCTGTTATTGGAATAGTATTCTCTCCCTTTATTCTGCTCCTAGCAGCGTATTGGTCTGGGTTCTCAGAAAGAAAGCTAAATATTTCACAATTAATGACATCAGCAAAGTTTTTCATCATTATAATTGTATTCCCCCCAGAAAAAGCAACAGCAGAGAAATTATTACTGCAATTAGAATAATTATAATTATAGT
>JBKPMB010000210.1:0-19972 GCA_046731995.1 Thermoproteota archaeon
CTGAGGTAAAAGGTGTTTCCATTTTCTTCCCCAAAAATGAAATACCGATAGGTCATGACATACATGGCAAAATAAGTATAGGCTATTCAGGAAGATTTGATAGTGTGGTAATTAATTCGCAGATAGAAAATTCAAATGACCATCTCAGATTTACTCATCTGAATGAGAGAAGAATTAACTATCCTTATGGAAGACTTTCTATATTGAAAGACGATATAGGAACAACAAGGATTTTGGAATTTATTGCCAATACAACACATACTCCACCAGACAGGTCCTCGAATGTGAAATTCCGGGTAGCAATTATACAGGAACACAAAGAAATTTCTTACGACATAGGTTATATAAAAATAATCAAATAAATCTGCTTTATGTATAAGCCTCAAATACAAGTAGTATTCCGCTTACATAATATTTGTAATAACAAAACTTTTAATCTAAAACTTTTCCTTTGTAACTTTCACAACAGCCTGCATCCAAGGATGCGGTTCACAATGGTAGTGATATTCTCCTTCAATCGTAAATGTAAATTCATATGATTGTTGTGGTGGAATCAATCCAATCTTGGCAATTGAGTTAAATGGACCGCTGATTTTATCCTTGTAGTCTGTATCTGATGTAACGGAATGTGGAACTGCATCCAGGTTTTTCCATATAAATTTGTTTGATAAACCTAGTGCACCACCAGCTTCTTTTGGAGTAAAGTTTTTTGTCTGGGAAGGAGAAGACGAGCCAGGCTCAATTACAACATTGGTAGGCTGCGGCGGATTTAATACTTCTGCTGGAACTTGAGGTTTTGCATTTGCTTGTGGGACATATACAAATTGATAGTATCCTAAACTGACAGATACTGCAATTATAAAGGTGATAATGCTAATACCAGCAGCGTGGTTGTCCAGAACTTAGCCCTCCACGTATCTTTAATTTAATTTTCACATATAAAGTTTATTTATGATCACATTGTGTTTCAAGTCTAAGTATATCGATATTATATTGCATGTTACTAAATTCACAAATATCATTCATTGTTATTGTGGTGAATCTCCCTCTTTAATGTAGACGACAAGTTCTGTGTATTAGTAGCTTTTGTTTCACCAGTTACCGAGGATCTGCTGCTTGATCTGGATTGAGGCGTTTGACCTGAGGACTGGGCCGCTGTAGCCTTTTGTACTGGTGGGGGAGATAATGGTCTTTCAGTAGTTGATGGCGCAGTTGCAGGTTTTGGAGGAAGTGGGGATGGTTTTGCAGTTGTGGGAGGAATTGCTGGTCTTGCCTGTGGTGGCGGTGCCTTTGCCAAGCTTCTACCATGCCTATAGATATGAAACATACCTGCAAAGACTAGCATTATGATCCCAATTATGAATAGTGACAGGTTCTTCATACCATTAAGTACAGCGTAATATGCTGAAATATTCAAATAAACTTGAAAGGCCAACAATGCTATAAATATTATATAGATCCATCTTTGTGACAGATTTATTGAACTCTTGCCGCCGGGTTTCTTTGGTTTGAGTTTTGCGTTAGCTTCTGCATTCTTTGCAAGCTTTATCATCATATAACTAAATCCAAATGAAAGTGGAACTAGGAGTACCATTACAAGATAGAAGAATATTGGGTCAATTACAAGTCTTTCTAGCAGAGCTTTCTTAATGTCCGGGTCAATATAAAATCCCCAGTAAGTAGTAACCATAATTTGGGCAATACTTGTTATACCTATTGCCGTAATTATTGGTCTATCCTTCCATGAGAATTTTTTGTACCTATCTACAAATGGAATTACCAACAGTGCAAATATGAAAAGTCCAGGCCATGCGACACCTGTTACAAATTTATCAAACATAGTTCTCAAGAATGCATAAAGCCCAGTCAGATACCATTCAGGCACTGTGATACCTGGAGGCGTTGAAGGATCAAATCTTGTTCCAAGATCAACTGGAAACACACCGCCAGTTAACATGATAGCGCCTGAAATTGCCATGACCATAGGTACATCAAATACAAGGAATCGTGGAAAGTGAACAACCATTAATCCTAACAAAAAGATCGGAAGGAAGAATACATGGAAAGCATAGAACCTTAAGACGAAATCATGAAAACCACCTCCAAAGAAGGCATCCCGCATCTGAGGACCGAGAATGGGTATCGAATTAGTTAAAGAGGCTGCAATAGAAATAGCGAGCTCCGCTCGTTCACTAAAGATTATATCATAACCTGTAAATGCCTCTAGGATTGTCAGGACACCTAGGATAATCCCAGTAACCCAAAGAATTTCATTTCTGATCTTATATCTTCCACTAAAATACTGATAGTACATGTGGAGAAGGGCCAACATTACCATAGCATTTGATGCATGATAGTGGATGTTGCGAATATGAAATCCGTATGGAATTACATCATTTATAGTTTGAACGCTTTTCCACGCTCTATCGAGCTCCGGTTCATAAAAAAGCATTAGCAATGCACCGGTGATGCCCAAAATAATAAACAGAACGAATGTAAGCATACCTAGGAAACCAAGGGGACTTACAAATCTGCCAGGAATGGTAAATTTTAAGCCCATGAATATAGTACGCTCAAGTCCAGCGTAAATCCACCTGAGAAACCTTACAAGGCTGTTTTCACTTTCTAAGGAAACGACCATATCCCACTACTCCATTTCCATTTGGACTCCAGTTTGGAGGCTTTATCCATATATTCCCATCATTATCTATCTCTAGATCAAGTCTGGCAAGTACATTAGATGGAGGTGCCTGCAATGACGCCGGCCCAGCAAAGGCTTCACCTGTAAGAGGGTCATACATACTACCATGACATGGACATTCACCTCTTTTTCTGCCTGGATCAGGCCAGTACTTCCACAGACACCAAAGATGCAGGCATACCATGCTGTACATCCGAAATGCGGATTCATCAGTTTTGCTTCCACCCAACTCCTCTGGTAATCTTATAAATTGCCATATTCTAAAAGATTCTTTATCTAAAGCAATATCACCAGTTTTTGGATAAATCACTGATTGTGAGCTATTGACTGGAAACGTCTTTGCATTAGCTTGTGTACCATTAGGTAGCTCTACTTTAGCTCTTGCCGATACATTACCTGCTGGATTAGGTAAGAATTTACCCCAGTCGACAAATGGTACAAAAGTCATAACTGTACCTGCAGCTGCCATTAGCTTCAAAAAGTCACGCCGCGATACCTTACCTCCACGATTCGGAGGGGTTTGCTGCGTCATAATAAAAAACAGGGTAATAAGATATCTATAAACCTTGTCTTTTTTTGAATTGTGCCCATATTCCTTTAATTGCCTTAATATTGAATGCTTTTAAGCACACGATTGCTGTGATAGTGAACTACTTTGATAAGCGAATTCTTGCAATCCCATTTAATAGATGAATATAGGTAATTGTGGGATTAATAGCCGTGTTAGGTAGTTTTACCAACATTTTATACTTCCGTGGCCCATTTGCTACAATCCGTATGTTTCCACTATCAGGTTCATAATTAGCATGTATATCAGATGATTTTGACACACCACGAACCTCAGCAATGATCTCATAGAAGTCTGGACCTTCTATAACCTCTGGCGCAATCGGAGGAGCAGCGTCCTCTATACGGGGTCTTTCCTTTCTAAGTACTGGTTTTTTCTTCAAAGATGAGAGACCTAGTCTATACTGCGATGATAAAAGCTTCCATACATAGCCAGTTGCCATCCCGACCACGAATCCACCAATGTGGGCTAAATAAGCTACTCCACCTCCTGCAGGCCCAATAAGCGCGAAGATAATCTGTAAAACGAACCAGAATGGTATAAATGCCAAAGCAGGTATACGAACAGTGGTAATAAAAAAAGCTATTATTATCGTGAAAATTTTTGCCCTAGGGAACATTACTAAATATGCTCCTAATACCCCAGAAATAGCTCCTGATGCGCCAACTGCAGGTACCAGCCCGCCTCCGCTATTGACTGCATATATGCTGTGAACTAAGCTGGCAACTACTCCCCAACTGATATAAATTAGCAAATATTTGACACGACCAAATCTATCCTCAATGTTGTCCCCAAATACAAATAAAAAGACCATATTTCCGGCAATATGCGCTATACCACCATGTATGAACATCGATGTTATAGCGGATACCCAATCACCTGCCAAGAAGAACCTCGGAATAACACCATAGGTTGAGAAAATCTCCGTTACTACTTGCTCGTTAGTGAAAAAAGCACTTACTATTATTTCCCAAATGAAAAGTATAATATTAATTGCGATTAGACTATAGTTAACATATGGTCTGCCATGAATACGCTCGGTATCATCATGGATAGGAAACATATTATTTATTCCTATTTGGTAAGAAACATATTAAATAAGTCTTGTCCTCAATTGAATACTATCACACAAGGTTCATCACTTTTATTCTATTCTCTCCGTTTGGACATTCTAGCCATGCTGCAGCATTTACCTAAAATTCGCTCCTTGTTTGAGACATACCAAAATGGAAGATATAGTTTGGCATAGTGTCTATGAAATTTAAGACTGCATAGGATCTACTATTCATTGAATAGAATTATGTGTTACTGAGATTTGTACAGCGAAGCTTTGTATTGCTAAGTTATAGATATATTTTTATTCCATAACAATCATAGTTAGCGTCGACTTAACACCGTTTAGCTTTCTTAATTTCCACGTAATAGTTTCCTTCACCTTTTCCATTGTATCTGATTCCACCTGAGCTACTATATCATAAACGCCATAAACCTGATAGACTTCTTTTACACCGTCGAGTCTTTTCAGCTCACCCACAATTGCATCCTCACTTCCAAGCTCAGCATTCATCAATACAAAGGCTTTTGGCATATGACTTTATAAAAAATCGAATATAAAAAGATGATGTGATACAAAAATATCCGGTGATAGAAAGGAAAAAATGATTATCACTATTTGGCAAACCTAGTTCAGTCTTCTGAGTTAAACACTATGAGGAGATCAATGGTACAATCGTTTTACTTAGTCTGGTCATCTTTTTAATATCTTTGATATTATTAATATTATCAAAAACGCTGGCAAACGCTTGTTTAGATTCTAGTTACATCATTCTCTAAACCTTTATGAAACATTAGAGTATCATTTTTGATGTACAGAAGATTTCGAAATTGGTAACCTTGAATAAGTTAAATAGTTTTTGCTTTGTTCTATCAAATAGACCTCAAGAACACCTCGATCTATAGGATGTGTTCTATAGCTTTTTGTATATCTCCTGCATCTATTACATCTCCTGCCATCATTGCCTCAAGTAATCTTAGAACTATTAATTCTCCGGTAGCTCCAGCAATCGCTTGTGGTACTACTACACACACATCATCTACTATTACAGTTACTTCGTCATCGCGAGAACCGCTCCAGTCTTTTGGTATGCCTATGTAGTAATAGCTCGAATCTGACTTGCTAAGATTCTGATAGAGGATTTGAACCATTAGTATGATTATTTTTGGTTCCTTAAATTCTTAATCCTTGAACCTGATGCACTGTGTGTATGCGCATCAAAAATTTGCTATGGAACAAAATAATATTTGAATGTACATTAAATGTGGGGCCAATCATTGATTATTGTAGTGAACCGTCAGATACAATAGATAATATCGAACCACATATTTCAAACTTCAGGCTTAAGTTTAGCTTCATCGAATGGTTCAGCTACTTCCCACATATAGTTATAAAAATCTTCACACCAATAGTGAAATTCTACATCTTCGCTATAAAACATTATATTTAAATCTGGTTCTCCTTTTAGGTTAGGGAACATCAGACAGGATTGCTGTTCGTTAAAAATTGTCATAATCTGCACTTCATTGAGCATTCGTCTTTCCACTAGTCCTTTAGAAATTAGATTGCGCCAGCCGATTTTATGCAGTATTTGGCTTCGTCCTTTGGGTATGATCGCATTACTAGCAAATATATAAGAAAATCTGACACCATTTTGCACCCTACTGCCTATTGTTTCTATAAGATCAAGAGGCACTTGTGACATAATTTCTTTAATGTATTTATCAGAATTGTTGTAAAGCATCTTCCAGCGTTGTAGGATTGCCATAACACCATGAACAACTTCACAATTGTGGAGTGCCCCAATCCTTTGTATGAATTTTAGAGGGAGTTTGTCTAAGCTATGTTCGAGAAAGTAGTCCCTCTGATCAAATAGGAAATCATAGCTTGGGATAAGCGAAACAACTACCTTACCATATGGTGTCAGTGTCAACTCACCTTCACTATCCTTTGACACTAAACATGAGTCTGTCAAGCGTAGTATATTTCTGTGGGCCTCCTGCAATGTTGCATCAAGTTCTATTGCAATTTGGGAGAGTCGGTATTGTTTTTGGCTTAGTTTCATTAACATAGATAGTCGAAGATCTCCGGCGAGTTCAAAGAAGAGGGAGCCTGCTCCCTGTTCAGGCTGTCCTGACATTGAGTTGACAATTTACTTTCTCAAATTTAAACTTGTTAATTGAGATCGGAGAAAGATTATTTAACTCATCAAAGAAAGAAAAGAGCAAATGTTCAGATATCAAGTTTAGATAGTGAAGAAAGACTATTAATTCATATATTCTAGTTACAATGTCCTTAGTCGTGCTCTCAAGAAAAATCATGTATTAAATTTACATTTACTTATTCAACACGTCTAAAGCCAGACCTTAGCTTGTTATTGCTATACAAATACTAATATTCGTAAATCATTTTTACTACTTCGCTTTTAGTCATGCTCTATCGAGTTTGCAGTAGTGAAAAAATAAACAACAACTCTATGGCGGTTTTTACAATCAAACAGACAGATGTATTGATAGGAAGAAGAAATGGAAAATTATTTGCATTCAATAATTCATGTCCTCACAGAGGAGCATCTCTCTCTAAAGGGGAATTCAATGATGATAACATCGTTTGCTACATGCATGGATATGAATTTAATGTTTTTACTGGAAAATTAGAAAATGTGAAATCATGGAAAAAAGAAAACACATGGATTGAACAAAGTGCAGAGTGGAGAAAGTCAGGTGACTTAATTTTGTATACAGTGATAGAGAAGGATAAAGATATCTATGTAGACATAGATTAAAACAATAGAAGATCGAATTTGTTTATATTCATTGCTTGGCTACAGATTTACCCTTTTTTGGCAGGTGACCATAATTTGACATCTACATATTCTCTAGTAATTTTCTATGCAAAGATATGACTACAAATTCCTGCACAGATTTAATAATTATTAGCAAAAGGGGTATGTTATTGCAATTCGAAGAAGATTTCCTTCATTAGCTGATGACTAACGGCGAAGCTTCATATTTTGAAATTTGCGTTGTATTTGATCAGCTAGCTTGCACACCTTTTTTGACCATTTAAGAAGAGAAGAAGAGAAGTCACTATTACTATTATTCTGGTACTGAGTCACAAACCAATTTCCCATTACTTATCTTTACGAAGAGATATCTGTTATCTTTGAAGATCAACGTAATCTCATCCTTGCTCTCCTCTACGTCTAGAAGCTCCTGACCTTTTATTCCATCGAATTTTACCATGCTTAAGCTATTCCTCAAGGGGGCTATTTAGGATATTCTAATATACATAGAACAACTAGATGAAACTTTTTTTATATTCATTATTTGACCATGATAACTCTAAATTACCAATTGTTCTGTCACATACATAAACGCAAGCAGCTAACCATTTAATTCATAAGGATATGTTTCTATAGCAGAGGATTGATTTTCACATTCTTCTGCATGGACATAATTTTAAGATCGTAAACATAAGGCTAGTTCCGCTAATTTATGTATAAGAGGATTAGAAATCTTGGTTCATTTTTTACAGATTACCTCTATCGCATTTGACCTAGCGGCAATTACTTCGGATTCAGTGTAGGTATGTTTGCCCCATGTTACTTCAATATCTGCAAATAGCTTATGAACTCCGGACTGTAAGTTTTGTGCGTTTAACTCGATTATTTTATTAACATCAAACAGAAATGACCTTGCTTCTTCAACTGTCGTCGGATAAAACAACATATCATCTTTAACTATCGAAATCCATATTCTATTGGCGATCTTTGGACTTCGCGTCCAAAATATTATGGCTTTCCTAACGAATTTAATTGGAAGTATTATTTTTCGGCCCGACTTTACATCAACCTTTATGCTCATTCGAAACGCATTATCATGTCTATCATATGCTCTTTCCCAACTTTTTGGGTTAATAGCTTCCCGAATATCTCCAATTATCTTGAAACCTAGGCTTAACGTGAGGTTTTCACCAGTCCTTACTTTATCCTGGGATTTACTCAATACAGCATCTATGATCATACTGCGGTGATGTGTCAACAATTTGCCCACATGGTATCATTTATATCCTCAATAAGTAGTTGTCTGTATAATGCTTGCAGAGATCACAGATTTTAACGAAAATGAACTCGAATTAAAACTTCAGGAGGAAGATATATCGATTATGTATATTGTGCAACATGAGCTTCTGAAAGAGCGTAATGTTGAATTTGCAGGTGTAACGCTTAAGCATCCACTAATCAGAGACTACACTCTTCGAATCGTAACAAAGAAGGGCAATCCGGTCGAGTCAATACGGGACGCGTCTGTTACTACATCAAATTATATCAAGGAGATAGCAAGCACATTAAAAACAAATTTGAAAAATAAGAGGTAAGCAATCCTTTGAGGTTCTGCCCAAAATGCGAAACACGGATGAAGCCTAGGATTGAACAAGGCATTGTACTATGTCCAAAATGCGGTTTTACCGCAGACAAAGAGGAACAAGAATCACTATCTAAGAATAAAATTTCGTCAGTGCAGGAAAGCATTTCTAGGAGTTCCCTTAAAATTATGGATACAGAGAGTCCCAATGCGTTGCCTACAACAACAGTGGAATGTCCTAAGTGTGGAAATAATACTGCATTTTGGTGGATGCTGCAGACTAGGTCTGCAGACGAAGCTACCACACAATTTTATCGTTGCACTAAATGTGTACATACTTGGAGGAATTATTCTTAATTATGTATCTAATGCCTGTAGTGCAGAATAGATTTTGTAGTACCTATTTTCATGTGAGATTGTAAACTTTAATTTAATTTGATGGTTCAGAATATGGTAACATGAATCAATTTGAACAGTATTTTTTTGTTTAACTATACGCAGACATATACGATATACGATATACCGAAATGTCAACTTATAGAAATAATGCCTGTGTACTTACATCGATATCTATTCAATTGCCAAAACAATACGAAATGATTGATAGTTATGTTATCAATATTTAGATCATCAGCAAATAATACGATATAGAATTCGCTTATGAATTAGTCAATTTGGTTTAAACTTTGGTATGCGATAAGAATCTGTTATGCGTCTAGGTCATCATATTAGATTGGCGATACAGCAATGTTAAAATCTGCAAGTCTATAGCCACATCATTGAATTACATTGGTGTT
Organism: Thermoproteota archaeon; assembly: GCA_046731995.1. GTDB lineage: Archaea > Thermoproteota > Nitrososphaeria > Nitrososphaerales > Nitrososphaeraceae > JAFAQB01. The sequence goes on from JBKPMB010000210.1 coordinate 9,488, forward strand.
CGTAGCAAAGACAAAGTCGCCTGATGAATGGAAAGCTGTAGCATCGGCAATCTCTACTTTAGTAGATGAGGCAACATTCGAAGCTACTGTGGAGGGCATATCTTTTAGAGGAATGGACCCTTCGCATGTAGCGCTTATTGATATTCATTGGCCGAATTCAGCATTTGAACAGTATGATTGTGATACCGCAGTGAAATTTGGAGTAAGAGTGGATGAATTTTCAAAGTTGATGAGACGAGCGGAAAAGAAGGATACAATTGAAGTTACTGTGGGAGATGACAGCATGTTATTTATCAGGATATCAAATAATAATTATGTAAAGGAATATAAAGTAAGGCTTATTGAGACCTCTGCAGCATCTACGCCTTTACCGAAATTGAATTTCAATTGTAAGGTTGTATTGGCTACCAGTGCATTTGACAAGGTTCTTTCAGATATTCAGGTAATTTCTGAATACCTTTCAATTGAATCTGAAAATAAGAGGATTAAATTCTCAGGAAAAGGAGATTCAGGTGAAGCAAGTATAACTTTAGAATCTGGAAGCGAAGGGCTAGAGGAAGTAAATGTACAAGAAGATAGCAAGGCTACATATAGCCTAGATTATCTTTCAAAGATTACCAAAGCTGTTATCGCTGCCGGCGGATCGGTTGCTTTGGAATTTTCGAGCAAGATGCCACTCAGGCTAGAATTCAGGGTTGCAAATATGGGTAGAATACACTTTTATCTTGCGCCAAGAGTGCAGGACTAAAAGTCTATTAATCGAGGAACAAGGCAATAATGACTGATCAACTATGCGTTTAGTAATGAAATTTGGCGGTACAGCTATAAATTCCGCTGAAAAAGTTAGACATATTGCTAATCTTATAAAATCTCAAAAGGAAAAAGGATCTAACGAAATAGTAGGAGTTATTTCCGCCGCGCGAGGCATGACGGATAAAATATCGTCTATCCCTTTCAACATAAAGAGAAGCGACAAACTGTTTATTACAGATTTCCTAAAAAACACCAGCTATATTCATCTTAGCATAATAGACCAGGCGATTAAAAATGAGAAGCTAAAAAATGAAGCAAAGGGTGTTGTAACTGCATTAATTAAAGAATTAGAAGACATACTCACTGGCATCGTTCTGCTCGGCGAAATTACTCCTAAGTCATTAGACTACTTGATGTCCTTTGGTGAGAGGCTCTCCACTCCAATAGTTTCGTTTGCATTACGCGACATAGGATCATTATCTGAATATTTAAGTGGTAAAGAGGCAGGAATTTTGACTGATTCTAATTATGGTGAAGCACGTCCATTAATGGACACTACAAAACTTCGGATTGTTCATAAAATAGAGCCATTGCTCAAGTCAAATATTATACCTCTTGTAACCGGATTCATTGGTGCGGATCAGAATGGCAATACAACAACTATCGGGAGAGGAGGTTCAGATTATACTGCTACTATACTAGCGTCAAGTATTGATGCTGATGAAGTTTGGCTTTTGGGTGATGTTGATGGATTGATGACTGCGGATCCTAAAATTGTCGATGACGCCAAAGTAATTAAAGAGGTCTCTTTTGCAGAGGCAATGGAAATGGCACTATTTGGTGCGAAGTATATGCACCCACGTGCTTTAGAGCCAGTAATGGATACAAAAATACCAGTTCGAATACGAAATGCCTTCAAGGTAGACCACCAAGGAACATTAATTTCGCAGAATCTGACCAAGACATCTCAAAGGACAGTAAAGTCAATCAGTGCTATTCGTCATACTGCATTAATCGATGTAAGCGGAGGAGGGATGGTGGGTACTCCGGGTACAGCAGCAAAAATTTTTGATGCTCTTGCGAAAAACAGGGTAAACATCATGATGATTTCACAGAGCCCTTCAGAATCAAGTATTTCCATAGTTGTAAGAAGAGATGAGCTTGACAAGGCAATAATTACGCTTGATCTGAATTTACTGGGTAAAGTAGTAAAGCGAGTTAATGTAAATAATGATGTAGCAGTCATAGCGGTTGTAGGATCCGGCATGCGCGGCATAAAGGGTGTGGCAGCTAGAGTGTTCAATGCAGTAGCAAAACAAAATGTCAACGTTATAATGATTGCTCAAGGCTCTTCTGAGCTGAACTTGGCGTTCGTAGTCAATGACAGTGATTGCGAACAGGTGGTAAGAGCGTTACATGACGAGTTTAAACTTGGCAGAATAGATTAAAGAGTTTTATGGTTATGTACATGTTGACATGTAATGACCTCCCTATAAGGAGCTAAATAATCATTATTACGACAATACTACAGCTCATTTCCTTAAATGGAAATTGAAATAGAAATGTATGATTATGCCGGTATGAAATTGTAAAAAGGATTAAGTGGGGATCCGATTATTTTATTGGTGTCGTTTACAAATATTGAATCTACCCTAACAAAAAGTATAATAAATTGTATTCGTTTCTTTCCGTCAAATGGATAAAGGCAAAGGCAAGTTATTTATTGTAGGTGTTGGTCCTGGCCGCCATGAACATATGACCTATAGGGCTATGAAGGTCATTAAAGAAAGTGAAACCATTATTGGTTATGATACTTATGTCTCATTAGTGGAAGACCTAATTACGGGCAAGGAAGTTTACCGGTATGCTATGACGCAGGAGGTAGACAGAGCTAACCAAGCAATTCATTTTGCAGAAGCAGGCAAAATTGTATCGCTGGTATCCTCAGGAGACCCAGGTATTTACGGAATGGCAGGTTTGATTTACGAAATCCTGGTGGACAAAGGATGGAATAGAGAAAACGGTATATATGTTGAATGTGTTCCTGGTGTTTCTTCTTTGAACTCATGTGCTGCCTTAGTTGGTTCTCCATTGATGACGGATTTTGCAGTAGTCAGTATGAGTGATCTCCTTGTTCCCTGGGATATGATTGTAAAACGTGTAGAGGCAGCAGCTTTAGGTGACTACGTTACTGTGATTTATAATCCTGCAAGCAAGAAGCGTGTACATCAATTAAGGGATACAAGAGATATTTTTCTAAAATACAGAAATCCGTCTACTCCAGTAGCAATAGTCAAAGGCGCCTATAGAGAGAGTCAAGAGATAGCTTTAACTACTCTTGATAAAATGCTTGATCACCAGCACATGCTCGGAATGATTACGACAGTAATTGTTGGTAATTCATCTACTTTCGTTCACAATGGCATGATGATAAATCCTCGCGGGTATAGATCTAAATATGAACTTCTCCAAGATGTTTCTGCAAGTGTATAACTAGTCTAAACCCGGATCATTAAGAAAAAATGGTTCTTTACCATCAAAGTGGTTCCTGACAGGCTCGACTATCCTGTTGATGTATACAGAAGTGGCATTTTTTAGATCGATAGGGTGGAGCTTCTTTTCTGTAAAGTCTTTTTCGATATCAGCATATTTTGTGTACGTAATGTTACCCCCATACTTTGTAGATCTCTCCACAACAAATTCGTTAAATTGATGAAATACAATATATTTAATGAGCTCAAGTACAGGATTTCTATCGATGATACCAATAGGACAAAATGCTGTGCTTATTTTGTGTCTTATGGTTTTTTCATCATCATGAATTGTAATTCCACTAGTCGGTTTGCTCTTGCTCATTTTACTTAATATCTTTACATCATCAATAGTGTCTGCACCAGGCAATGAGAGATTAACAGGTTCTGATAGGCCAGGAAGTAAGTGATGGTGTACAGAAACTGGCACTTTCCAGCCCAATTTAGGAAAGATTTCTCTAACCAACATATGTATTTTTCTCTGATCCATGCCTGCATGAACAATATCTAAATCTAATGCCCTTATATCAGCAGATTGCATTATGGGATATAACAACTGTGAAAAATCCAAGCTTTCTCTTTCACTTCTTCCCATAATAGTCAATGAGCGCATTACTCTCGATAAATTCATGTGCTTACTGAATTGTATAAAATTTTCCCAATATCTATCAGAGGTTTCGTACAGATCAGTTCCAAGCACAATACTAACGCCAGGACAGAAGAACCTAAATGCTGAAGAATAATATTCAGAGACCTCTTTGATCTTGTCCCAGTTCCCACCCAGCTTATTATTAATATATGTATGCCAATCCGCTAAAAATACAGTAGTATGAACCCTTGCTTTAATGAAATCGTTGATTTTAAAACCCGTTAGAATGAGGCTACCTAGATGTAATTTTCCAGAAAGCTCTAGCCCGATATAGTGTTCTGGATAGGCTTTAGTTTCCAAGAGAGTCTTCAAGTCATCCTTTGTTACAACTTCCTCGGTAGGTTCACGTCTGATAAGAAGAAGTCTTTCCATTAGATCCATTTTTATAACAATGAAAAAAGACAAATGCCTATTAATTTTTGTATTTCCCACCAGTAGGCAAAGGCTATTGATATTTTAGCTCTTAAATTCTAATCATCCTTGTACTTTTCGATGCACACCTTGTTAAAATAAAAAAAACTTTAAGAAACTGATTATTAGTTGAGAATGTCATAATTGCCAGAGCTAAATTATAATTCAGCCAATATATTCGCATCCAAATGCTATGTCAAGAAATTTGTTGTAAAAAGTTAAATTGAGTATTGTAAAAAGTTAAATTGAGTAGTATACTAGTGTTGTCGTTTGGTTTGAAATCTAATGCTAGTGTGGAAGCTGCTGCAGAACAGATCAGCTTGCCAGCAACAATAATTCCTGTTCCACACAATAGCAAAGGCAAGGTTCGCTATAACAGAAAAGCTGAATCAGAGTTCTTTGTTGATAATTCTTCGCTTGCTGGTTTCACTGGTGAGCGGATTCTATATATGGCCGTAAGAGAATTAATCGAAAATTCTCTTGATTCTTGCGAAAGCAATCATACTCTGCCAAACATCTCCTTATCGTTGAAGTTAATAGATCCGCTGAACGATATGTGGTTTATTTCTTGTGAGGATAACGGTATTGGAATTCCATCTGAGAAGGTACCTGTTGCAGTCTGTTCTTTTTTAACTTCCGGCAAATATGTGGAAAAACAGCAACGTGGCTTGTTTGGTGTTGGCCTAAAAATGATAGCGGCCTTTTCTACCAAAGACACTGATCATCCACTGAGAGTTTGGACAAAATCTCAAGAAGAATCATCAGAGTATTACTTTGAACTTAGAACGGATATCGGTACAAATAAACCCATAGTTCTTGACAAGAAGATACTGAAAACAGACCAACGTCAAATTAAAACCGAATCCGGTTTTAAGGTTCAGGGAGTTTTGCGTGCTCGCCTATCCCCAATAACAAAAAATAAAATTTACGATTATATAAGCCAAACTAGTGTTGTCAACCCTTATGCTGTACTTACATTCCAATCAGATGAAGGAAAAGTTGTATTTGATAGGAGAACAAAGATCATGCCTCAGCCTGCAAGGGAGGTTCTACCTCATCCTTCAGACATGGACCTAAAAACTCTAAAAAAAGCAATATTGAATTTTACTAACCAAAAAACAACTCTGACAGGTGTACTATGTAATTCATTTCAGAAACTCTCTAGCGAAAAAGCAAAGGAAATCATCTCCAAGTCAGGAGTAGGAATGAAGGCTGCTGACAAGTATAATGAACATGAGCTAATCAAGGTTGTCAATATTTGCAAGCAAACCAAATTTCAAACACCTAATACTGACCACCTGAGTCCGATTGGGGAACATATTCTAACTGCAGGCATGACGTCAGAGTATACTATTGTTACAAATAAGCAGACTCATACTGTTGAAGAGTCACAAGAGCAACAATTATCAATCAAGGTATTAAAACCTACGTTGACAGCATACTCATCAAGAGTATGTGTAGTCAATAATAGACCAACTATTGTAGAATGTGGCATTGCATATGGCGGCGACATACCTTCATTCAAGCTTTATAGATTTGCAAATAAAATCCCTTTGTTATATGATGAAGGTTCAGATGTGGCAAGAGAGGTTGTATCCGAAGTAGAGATTAACAAGATGGGCATTTCAAAAAAGGAGGTAAAAGAACAATTTACAAATCCGGATGCGAAAAGCGATCGAGCTATAGAATTGCTTCCTATTCACATCTTCTTTCATATTTGCTCAACTAAGATCCCTTACAAAACTGCAGGAAAAGAGAGTATTGCATCAGAAGGAGACTTGAAACGGAACATGAAAATATGCTTGTCTGACCTGTATAGAAAGGTAAGCGCTCAGATTCGCAAAGAGTTACGACAGAAGGAAGCAGAGAGTAGACTGCATCTTTATAAGTATTACATTCCGCTGATAGTTAATGCAATTTCTGAATCGATCAAGATTGATGCAAACAAGTTATCAGAAGCATTTGGAAAACTAGCTGAACGATATGTAAAAGGTGAAATTCCACATAACCAGGCTCTTGAAAAGGAAGACAAAATTACGGAGCGCAAAATAGAACAGGAGATACATGAGAAAAGAGAAGCTAAAATCCAAAATCGAAACGTAATCCAAAATGATAATAATCATGGTAAGATAAATAAAAGAATATTGAAGCCGGAATCCAAAAAAAAGCTGGAATTTAAGAGCAAGGTTGTTGCTTCAAAACGAAGAGAACGAGCAGATGGAGGACGACAAACAACTCTTGATGCTAGAGTTCTCAAAAAGGAGAAGTAGAGAGTAATTGCCTGCAAAGGATAAACGCCACCAAGAAGTCGTAAAAAAAATTAAATTAATAATGAGAGATGTCAGCAAAGACATAGTAACAGGAGAGGCAATGCCTATCCTAGACGTTCCAAAAGTTGGTTATGACAATACGGTTTGGTCTGATCAAAAGAGAATGCTTACAATAGGGGACAAGAAAGTCCAAGTAAGTCCAGACAGCACTAAAAAGATCCCTACCTTTACTCAGTATATCGTTATGGCGAGTGCAATCAGAAGGCTTCTTGATGAAGAAATGGAAAGCACCATCAGAGGAATGTATTATGCCACACTTAGCACAGTAGGGGATGAAAAAAACAAACAAAAATTCTGGAATAGTCAGGAAAACTCCGATGATGCGATTAAAGCAGTAGAATTGCTTACAGGAGTACCTAGAGAAGAGTTTTCGGTTACTTCAAAACCAAAAGGAATGATTTCTGGACCAATTACACTTCGAGTAGGAGGTGATCTTATTGACTGCAATCTTGGAAGTAGAGCTACCTCACAACTAATTCCCACTAATATTCGCGATGTCGAAATTGTAAATGTTAAAGCAGACTTTGTGATGGTAGTAGAAAAAGATACAGTTCTTAACAACATACGAAAATCCGGATTCATACAAAAATATAATGCAATTCTAATGACAGGATCGGGTGAACCAGACAGGGCTACAAGGATCATGGTAAAAACACTCAATGAGAAATGGAAAAAACCAGTCGTAATCTTTGCTGACGCAGATCCTTGGGGTTTGGGTATTGCATTGCGGTACAAAATTGGGAGTGAATCACTCAGTTATGACAGTCATAGACTTGTTACTCCAAACGCGCGCGTACTGGGCATGCTATTCTCAGATATCTATGAATACAATATCCCCGAAGTAGCCAGATTGAATGCTTCTGATGAGGACATTAACAGAGCGAATGATATGAAAAATAAACCTTGGTTGCAGGACAGACAATGGCAAAAGGAATTAAATCTTTTCTTGCAGCGAAAAGAGAAGTGCGAATTGGATGCTTTCTTCAAGCATGGATTTAAATATTTAGCAGAAACCTATCTTCCACGAAAATTGCAGCAGGCTGGTCTAATTTGATATTATATATATCACCTAAGCAAACAATATCCACACCCATAAAGACTACTGCAATAACAAATATTCACAAAGTCGGTAAAACCTTCATCATGATTTTGACTAAATGACACAAATGGTACATAATATAGAATATTGTTATAAACATGACATTTCAGACTTTATTATAAAGAATTCTGCATACAGCTTATAATATGCAAGTAGCACGTAACCAGTGGCAAATTAAATTTGCTGGTCGTATGAATTGCAAGACGCAAATCAAGCACGTCTCAGCTTTGTTCTTTTGTTATTAAGTATAAACAGTATTCTTATTAAGAAAGACGTATAGGTATTTAAATGACTTAATAAGCTTAATTACCATATATTGACCATCGTAAGTGTATCCCTAAACGACGAAATTTTGACTGAAATGAGCAAATTACAAAAATCACTTGGTTTCACAGGCAGATCTGAAATTATAAGAGCGAGTGTTAGAAGTTTATTGTCAGAAGAAAGAAAGAAAGAAGATCTAATAGGCGACGTTCACGCCATTTTCCTGGTAACTCATGATGAGAAATCCGACAACGAAATTAATGAGATGGGACACGTCTATGATAAATTAATAAACACACATTTACACAACAAAATTGATAAAGACAGATGCCTTGAGATATTCGTTCTTAAAGGAGATGCAAATCAGATAAGAGATATGACAAAAAGGTTTCAGTCTAACAAGAAGATGGATAATGTCAAGTTAATTCCGTTGTAGTTGTTACCGCCATTTTTATAATGCAGTAGCTTAAGAAACAAAGCAACGATATATTATTAAACCATTTATATAGATTAACTGTTGTTTTATTAACATAGGTTTATAAGATTAATAATTAACATGTGAGATTGTGCAAAATATTAGTAATATGCTAAATGGACTTTTGCTACTATCTATTTTATTACTATCAGGTGCAAATGCTGCCTTCTCCAATAACAACAGCCGCTTTACTCCTGTGGAGACATCTAACATAAACACGCCTAAAACAAAGGTTGTAGCATCATTTTTTCCAGTATATGAATTCGTAAGCAAAGTTGGAGGAGACAAAGTGGATATGTCTATGCTCGTACCAATAGGCACAGAGCCTCACGATTTTGATCCCACGATTCAGCAGATTCAAAGTATCGAATCAACATCTATACTAGTATACAATGGAGAAGGCATGGAAGGAGGGTGGATAAACAAAATGAATCCAAAATTCGCAATTGACACTAGTAAGGATATCCACTTACTTACAAATAACGATCCCCAAATCCATGCGCCAACTGATCCACATATTTGGTTGGACCCAATATTAGCAATTCAGCAGGTTGAAAATATTCGTGATGGCCTATCCAAGGTTGATCCTACTAATGCAGCATACTATGATCAGAACGCTCAGAAATTCATAGGACAGCTAAAGTCTTTGGATGCTTCCATAAGAGGCAATCTAAGTAGATCTAACTGTGCGAAGAAGGATTTTATAACATTCCATAATGCATTTAGCTATTTTGCAAAGGAGTATGGTTTAAATCAGCATAGTATTCAGGGACTAACACCAGAGGGTGAAGTACTTCCACAAAGACTTGTACAAATAGTTCAGCTGGCAAAGAATCTAGGAATAAATATAATATATTCTGAAGACTTGGTTGATCCTCGCTCATCTCAAACAATTGCAGATGAAATTCCTAATGGCAAAGTGATGGTTCTAAGTCCAATTGAAGACATAAACAAACAGGAACAACAAAAAGGGGTTGGATATTTAGAAAAGATGTATCAAAATCTATCTGCTCTCAAGGAAGGATTACAGTGCAAGAATTAAGAGAAGAAGTAGTAGTCTCTATCAAAAATTTATCTTATGGTTATAGCCATCCATCATCTTCTTTTGTATTACAGAATATTTCATTTGATGTAAGCGCAGGTGATATAATCGGAATAATTGGTCCTAATGGCGCAGGTAAAAGCACACTTTTTAGATGTATGCTCGGATTAGTAGATGATTACAGAGGAGACATTACAATATTTGGTATAAACATTAAAAAAAGTAAAAAGCCCCTTCAAAAGATAGGATATATACCGCAGCAAAGACTAATTGATCAGAGTTTTCCTGCAACAGTACAGGAAATTGTGTCGTTGGGCACCGTTGGAAGAAAAGAGCGTACATCCGAAGAAGAAATAATTTCTGCGATAAAAGTAGTGGAATTAGAGGATCTAAAAGACAGGCGATTAGGTGAACTTTCAGGTGGACAACAACAAAAAGTACTTATCGCAAAGGCCCTGATTAATGATGCTAAATTATTAATACTCGATGAGCCTACTACCAGCATCGATATAGAGACACAAAACAGATTCTATTCTCTTCTCGAGAAACTTAACCAAAGGAATCAAGTTACCATAATATGGTCGTCTCATGATTTAGAAGCCATAAACAAACTTGCAAATAAGTTAGTATGCATCAACAGAACAATGTTCTTTCATGGTAACGCCCATGAATTCTTCGAAAGTTCAGAATTGCTAAGTATGTATTCAGAATCAATAATGCAAGCACATATGCATATGCACTCAAATCAGAAGGATAACAGCAATCATCTCAGTGGCAATATCGATTATTGATTACTACAGCAGCCATTGCTAATAGAAGATATCAAAACGGTGTTTGATCATTAATAATGGTCTTTGAGATATTTCAATTTGGATTTATTCAGCGTGCATTAATTTCAGGAATTGCCGTTGCTGTCAGTTGCTGCACTATT
>JBKPMB010000211.1:0-14951 GCA_046731995.1 Thermoproteota archaeon
AAATGAATTAAGGTATGAATATAATATGATATGTATGGTGCGGGCATAGTATTTGACTAATATTGTTGTAATTATTTATGTGGTTCAAAGCCGGTTACAGAGCTTATTATTTCAAAACCAGTAAATGAATTCAGAAAATTTGATTTATTGTTACTTCTCCAGTTTCTTCTGCTTCCTCTTCTTGCTCTTCTTCTAGCTGACCTTTGTCTTCATCATAGTCAGTTTCCTTTGATTCCTCTTTATCACCAGATAACTTCAGCTTCTCATTTTCTTTAGATTTATGAGATACAAACCTAATAGCATCATCAATCACAGTAGCATTAGTTAATAGGTCAAGCTTCTTACCACTCATAGGATAATTAGCTTTCAAAACTACTCCTGATATTTTTCTCTTGGTCTCTTCAAACATCTTATTTTTGTTCATATTTTATAATTGATTCTCCATAACGAAGTATGGGGAGTTATGCCATCTGGCAGATCTTTAATCATTTCGGTCCGTTTCTCCAGTCTGTAGAAAATACCCTTGGTATAGCTCTCTTTTTTTCTGTTTAGTCTTATGGAACTCCTTGCTTTTTGATTCATAAAGAGATTAATAAATCATCCTTGTGCTTTAGCTTCTCTTTGTCTAATCCTTGCTCAGGTATCTTATCGAGTTTCTCTATCTGTCAAGGCATGGTAGATATCTTGAGCTTTCCTTATTGGAACTACTGACAGTCCTTTTACTTCTGCAAGTTTTTCTTCTAATGGAAAATCTATAGAGACCTGATAGGGATTACCGTAATAGTCTATGCGAATCACTTTAACTTTGCCAGTTTCAAAATTTGTTTCATATACAGTATCGTTACTTTCTGTCATTGATTCTGCATGACCTAAAGCTAATTCTAGCTGTAATGCAATTTCTGATAATTTTGAACAGATAATCATAAGTACTAGTTATAACAACATATCTCAGAAAGACTCTTCTAGTAATAACAAAGATGAACTGTACTTGACTAAAGGTAAATGGACGGAGTGTTTGCAGGAGAGAAAATAGTTAAGTATTCAATAGTGAAAAAACAATACTGTCAAACAATTAAATTGGATTCATTTTGTCAATAAGTCTTGCATTGGTAATTTGTCCATCTCTATCTTGTACCAACAAGTCCACAGTATATTGGACATTATTTTGCAGAAATGTTACTTGAACATCCCAAGCATCCCTCTTGTCTTCAGTTGGTAATCCGCCCTGAGCCACAATTTGTCCAGTAGAATATGGAAGCATTTCCCTGATTCTAAAATCCTTTATTTCCTTTCCGTCTTTTCCATATAATACGTCTATTGCCTTCCTAGCAAACTCTTCAACGTTACTTGTCGTTTTTGATGTTGACATATTAAGTCGCGTCTTATGCAGCGATTAACTATAAAAATATTTGTGATTAGACTGAAGGTCAAAATGGCCGATTGAAATATTAGTACGACAAATAGACTGCATATATCAGCTAAGCATGGGTTTTACAGAGCAAATCCTGAGTGAGGGTGCAAAACGAACACAAGGCGAGCAAGCTCGTCGCTATAACTTTCTCGCGGCCAGATTGATTGCAGATCTTATCAAAAGTTCCTTTGGTCCACGCGGCCTAGAGAAGATATTTATCGATATTTTAGGAGAAGTTACCTTAACAAAGGATGGAGCAACACTTTTGCGTAAAATTGACGTTGAACATCCCGCTGCCAAAGTCATAATAGAAGCATCAAATACTGTAGACAACGAAGTTGGCGATGGTACAACCTCTGTAGTAATTTTGGCAGGTGCCCTTATTGAAAAAGCAGAAGAATTGTTGGACTTAAAAATTGGTCCCTCTATAATTGCAGACGGATATCTTGAAGGTTTAGACGCATCACTCAGAACTCTAGACAAAATATCCATGACAACAAAAAATTCAGAAAGACATGTGATGGAAGCACTTGTAAATACCTGTTTGGAGTCCAAAGCGATATCCTATATTTTGGACAAAAGAGATCCGATTACAAGATCACTAGTTGATGCCATTTGCCTAATCGCTGACTTTTCAAATCATAAAATAGAAGTTGATAACATAAAAATAGAAGAAAAAATTGGCAACACTTCAGACATTCAGCTCATTAAAGGGGTGATACTTGATAAGACAATAGATAATTCTGCGATGTCTAGGAGTATCAGCGATGCCAAAATACTTCTTATAAATGAAGACCTTGAACGCAAAAGAACAAAAGCAGAGGTAGAGATCCAAATTAATTCGCCTGACCAAATCAAGTCGTATTTTGACAAGGAATCATCAGCGATTAGGTTAAAAGTTCAAAATATAATTAAATCAGGAGCCAACGTTGTAATTTCACAACTGGGAATTAGCAATTTAGCACAATATTATTTAGCGAATGCGGGAATTATTTCGGTCCGAAGGGTGAAGGAGAATGACATATTATGGATCGAAAAAGCTACTGGAGCCAGGACAATCAACGATCTTGACAACATAACAAGACACGATATTGGATGTGCTGGGATTGTCTCGGAAAAAATTGTAGGAGAAGACAAGATGGTATTCATCGAAGAGTGTAAGAACCCTAAATCTGTAACGCTTTTACTTCGGGCCAATTCAAAAAGACTCCTAGACGAATACCACCGATCTGTGCTAGATGCAATTTCCGTGCTAAGTGATTTCATTGAAAAGCCAACAGTTGTTGCTGGCGGCGGATCTGTAGAGGCCATTATTGCATCTACGGTCAGAAGCAATGCTGATTTGGACGGCAGCAGAAAACAAATTGTACTTCGGAAATTTGCTGATGCCCTAGAAGAAATTCCTTTGACTATTGCAAGGAATGCCGGCATGAACGAAATAGATACACTTATCAAATTGAGGACGAAACAACCCAAAAGACTACCAAATAAAAATAAACGGTTCAATTGGTACGGGGTCAATCCGATCGAACGTAAAATAGAAGAAATGCTATCGAAGAATATCATTGAATCATCTCTTGTAAAGGAACAAGTCATGAAGACCGCTGTAGAGGTCACCAATCTCTTAGTACGCGTAGATGATGTTTTGATGGCGAAGCCTACTATGCAAACCCATACCCATGATGATGGTACTATACATTCGCACGCTGGAGGCGATAAGAAGCACGATCATTACTTTGACAGGTTAGGGAAAAAACAGCGTCCTATGCATCACTACTACTAAGCGTACGCGTTAAAACCCAAAAGCTATAATAATTTTCAGCATAATCCAGCGTTAAATGGTTAATAGGACTGTTATTGTAGCAATTATAATCTGATTGCTATGCAGCATTTTTAGTCTAAAAACGAACAAAATGAACTTGCAAAGGTTGTACAAACAATGCCCTTATGATTGGAATAAACTGAAAGTTTGTTCCTGTATTTGTACTTTTAGCCTGCTGACAATATGTATTTGCACGTGGGTAAGGGACTATCAATATTTATTATCTCTTTTCTAATACCATTCTCATAGTCCGTTTTTACTTCGAAGCCGATCTTCTTTAGCGATTCTGGTACACCTATCATAACCTGATCAAGGGACAAAACCTTCCTAGCATTGTCTTCGATACTTTTGACTGATTCATTAGCACGTAATTGTTCAATTATGTATCCGCAGTAAAACATCAAACACTCATTAATATTTATTTTAAGATTTTTTGAAAGTCTTTGCTTGATCATCTGTATACCTTTAAAAAATATCATTTCATCCGACCTATCATGGTATTCAAACAACCTTGTGAAAGGGGGGGTGTCGTCCTCTCCTTTGATTATTGCCTTGATGCAAATCATCTTTGTCTTTTCGATGGTCTGGCTTTCGGCCCTTTACCAAAATCATATGTATGTCCTGTTCCGCGGTAGAATTTGGGTCGTACAGGTTTACCTTCAGTCTGTCCCTTCTTTGTTAATGAGAGTCCAGCTAATAGCTCAACAATGAGTCTGTTAGCCAATCCGGATGTAATTCCGCCGTTGTACGAATTTTGATCGCTAACATCGTAGGTTGGTGCGACTTCAACGAGGTCGAAAGCAAATTTGTCAGGGTCAAACGATGTAGAGAGCAATCGCATTAATCTCATTCCTTCTCTAGAAGTTAACCCATTTGGCTCTGGCTCACCAGTACCTGGTGCATATGCAGGATCAAACGTATCTATATCCCAACTGATGTAAACTGCATCTACATTGTCATTTGCTCTGTCGGCTGCTTCTTTTGCAATTTGGTCAATTCCTAACTCTTCTACATCAAGCATAGTAAACCACTGGAAGTCTTGATCTGCCATCCATTTGTATAAATCTGGACCCGGCCAGTAGCCACGTGGACCAATCAGAGTATAATTTTTACCTTTGAGGCAGCCTAGTTCCATAATTCTTCTAATGTGTGCTCCGTGATCATATTTGAAACCGCATAGTCCTTGTGGAGCACAATCCGCATGGGTGTCAATATGGATCATTCCAATATTCTTATATTTTTTAGCAAATGCGCGGACATTTGCGAATGTGATAGAGTGATCACCACCAAGCATAACTGGTATGCCATCAACGTCGAGCACTTCTTTTACTTTATTTGTCATCCTCATGTGCGATTCTATAACATCACCTGGAGATACCACTACGTCTCCGTAATCAATAGTTCGAAAAACTCCGAATGGATCTACACCTGTTTCAATATTAAAGTGCTCATAAGGTGGAGAAGGCACAGTGGATGCCGCTCTTATGGCTCTTGGGCCGTATCTTGCTCCTGGACGAATAGTTGTTCCAAAGTCAAATGGCTCGCCAATTATGGCCACATCTGGCTTAACTCTTTTTAGTTCTTCAACAGTTCTAAGCCATGGTAATTTAAGAAATGTTGGTATGCCTACAAAAATTGGTTCGTCGTTGCTCTTATAAGAGTCACCATAAAATTCCATTCCCATAGTATATATCTAATATAACTAAGAGTAGCATGTATTTCTTAAATATTGCTAGATAATTTACCTGTTCCCGCGAAAAAATCATTGCTTAGTAGATATGCACAGAAATTCGTTTTGAGATAATTACACTTTAGAAAGGAAATGCTGTAATATGATTGCTCTTCCTTATTCATCATCTTTGCTTTGTGTAAAGATTAATTACGTCTTATTTAGGCAAAACCGGAAATTAACCACAAGAATTGTTTCTAAACTTCAGAGCAATTAAGAGAATTTGACAGGATCAATTTAGCGTAGTAATCTAATTAAAACTTAAATATTGTAACGGGGGTGACGTAACATGGATATTTCAGGCGTTATTGCAATGTTTATTGCAATACTAGTGGCCAGCGGCATTCTCCTATATGTTGGCACAATAGGTTTGAAGGGCGATAAGAAAGATGAGCAAATAAAACAGGAAGAAGGTCAAAAATAAACTCAATAGTCTTTGACACATTTATCAGTTTTCGGTTAATTCCGAGTCACGGGTCTTATTGTCTAAATTTTTCTTGCCTAGTGTTTCTAACACCTAGTGGAATACGGGGATTTAGATAAGATTAATCAGACATTTCTATCATGATATAGCATAGTATTTAATACTACGATTTTTCCAAGATATCTAACTTTATGGTATTTGGTTGGCTGTTTAGGAAAAGGAGCAACCTTGAGCTGAATAATATTACGTATAAGAAAGTTAGTAGAAAGGAGGCTGCAGAGCAATATGTAAAGCATGGCGAGGATATGGCAAATGCCAATAGACTTGATGAGGCGATAGTATATTTTGATAAGGCATTGACTATTGATCCGCGAAACCCCTTTGCATGGGGAGACCGAGCATTAATTTTGGACAAACAGGGCAAAATGGACGAGGCTTTACAATGCTTTTCAAAGGCGGTTACAATAGATCCCAAGAATGCTATCACTTGGTACAACAAAGGATTAACTTTACTTAGAGCGGGGCGTTTGCAAGAAGGAGTGAAGTGCTTTGATAAGGCAATAGAACTCAAAGAAGACTATGCTAAAGCATGGTACAATAAGGGAAGGGCTTTATCTATGATTGGACAAATTAACAGATCGCAAGAATGCTTTGATAAGGCTAGGAAACTGGATCCATTCCTTTACACAAAACTGAGGAAGATGAAATGAATTTAGATCAAGTAGACAAGTTATTGATTAGATATTCGATACATGAACAATTGTTTATATGCTGGATCCAAGCTTGGAAACGCAACATATAGAGGGCAAGAAAATGCTTACCGCAAAAAATATATGAAAAATACATTTTGTATGTCCATAGAGCATTGCTTTTTGGGAAAAAAAAATATGGCTGTGGAAGTTGCGGCTCTTCCTTCGACGATAGAGACGAGCTCCTAAAACATGCTGAAAGACTACACAATAAAGAGACAACTTATTTGTGCATCACGTGTGACGAGGAATTTAATAGCGAATCATCGTTTAGAATGCACATGGCAAGAGACCATCCAATATAGAGCAGGACGCAGAGGAACTGAGATCCTCATAACGTCTGTAACTGAAAGCGAGGTTTGTTATAGGAATGTCTTGTTCATGGTACTACTGAAAGTATCATCATTCTTATATATACAAGCAATCATACAATTTGCGAAGTGGCTGGTGTAGATATCAGTTACGCAATAGCAGTTCTAGCATTCGTTGCCGCTACTGCAGTCGTTGGGGTCGGGGCTGTTAAACTTGTCAAGAAAAGTAGCAAGAGGTTTATAGTAGCAGGAAAGAGTTTGCCATTGTTTTTTATTGGGACTATGCTTGTGTCTGAAGCAGTCGATGGCAATGCGTCGCTAGGAAATGTATCTCTGACTTATACAGCTGGATTTTGGGCTGGGGCGGCAATTCCGCTTGGTCTATCTATATGCCTAGTTCTCACAGGAGCATTTTTTGGAAGGATATTTAATAGAATGAATATGATTACGCTAGCAGATTTTTACTTTAGAAGGTATGGAAATACCACCGAAATAATGTCCGGCACAATAATGTCAATAAGTTTCATAGTTCTTGTAGCAGGAAACCTCGGTGCAAGTGGTTACATTCTTTCGGTAGTATTGGGTATACCATTAATTTACGCTATGCTAATTTCGACAGCTGTCGTATTATTATATACATATTTTGGCGGCTTATTTTCTTGTGCATACACAGATATATTTCACATATATCTAGCGTTAATAGGATTCTGGCTGGGATTCATCTACTTTATCGGTCCTTGGTCGCCAATACCCGGCGGTCTAGAAACAATAGTAGCAAATGTGCCCGGAAATTTCATGGATATGTCTGGGTTATTCGATATTAAGAATGGCGCACTAATCAATTGGGCATCGATTCTCTCGCTGGGGTTAGGAGATATTGTTGCTTTGGACTTTATGGAGAGGGTATTCGCTGCTGATGGAGGGCGCACGGCCCAAAAAAGCTGTTACATGGGCGCTGGATTAACTTTAATAATACTGATTCCAACTACAATGATTGGCATAATTGGGCATACAGTAGAGCCCAAAATAGCCGATCCTTTTACTCTGTTTCCTGTTATAGCAATAAAACATATGCCATGGATAATTGGTGTCTTAATGCTTGTTAGTACCGTTAGTTGCGGAATGTCTACCGCAAACGGAGGTACACTGGCGATAGCCAGCGTCTTGTCCCGAAATATTTTGCAACGTAACGTTCTGAGGAGGATCAGACCAGGCACTGCTCTAAATGATAGGCAGCTATTAATCGCAACTAGGATATTGGTAATACCTATGTTTTTTACCGCCTTTGCGCTTGGAGCACTAATACCTCGACCGGGAATCTATTTGATACTTGCGTTTGACATTGTATTTGCAGGATGCTTTGTGCCTCTCGTCCTAGGCACGTACTGGAGAAAATCAACTGCTGCAGGGGCAATAGCTTCTATTCTGGTAGGATCCACCTTGAGGATGATTTTGTACTTCGTGATATCTATTGCACCGCCTGGCAGCCCCAACTTTGCATATGCCGGTCTGGATACATTCATTCCGCCTATAGTATCTCTGTGTGTATTTGTAGGCGTAAGCCTTGCAACTCAAAAGAGAACCCCGCCAAGACATGATGTCGTATATTTAATTCCAAACGACGAAGACGTAGTCAGTGGTGCTGATGTATCTGAATGGGTAAAACCTATTGATGTGAGACAGCAAGTAACCAGAAGATGAAGATGAATGGAAACACAATTTTCTGAAAAAGACGTGAGAGCAGATCAAACTGGTAATAGTAATATTAATAACAACAATGCCGATGATGCCACTTCTATCAGTGAGACATCTACACAAACCCAAATACCACTTATAAGTGTGAAAAAGATACTTCTTGCTATTGACAAATCTGGATACAAGACAAAAGCAATGAGATTCGCTATAACACTAGCAAAGGGTTTAGGAGCAGAAGTAACTGCTATTCATATAATCGATAAATTTACTCTAAGAGCTGCTGTAGATGTGCTTGGTTATTATAGAGGAGGAAAAATAGAGGAGTATAAGACAGCATACGAAAACAGATTAAAAAAACAGGCCGAAGAATTGCTTGAAGAGGTAAAGGTGTTAGGAGATAACGAAGGAGTCAAGATAACTACAGAAGTTTTATTAGATGCACATTCAATTCCGAATGAAATAATTGATTATGCTAAAAATAAAAAAATGGATATCATTGTGATTGGGACAAAAGGTATGACAGGTATTGCAAAATTCTTTATGGGGAATGTTGCGAATACCGTAGCCGCCCATGCGTCCAGTCCAGTACTACTAATCCGATAATTGTATATGTTCTCGGGATAAATACGCAAGAACAGTAATCAACCTCAGATTAAATCGATTGCTTACTATTCATAGATTGATTCTAATCAAATATTGTTTGCGTAATTTTAAAAATGTGTCTATATCACTATGTATGATCAATCTATATAGCAATAGTGATCCTTTTAGGATCCAATCATCATTGACGCTATTTACAATATCGTTGAAGTTTGCCAACATGGATTTCATTACGACTATTGATCTCATCAGGGCTTTATCAAAAAGATATAGTTCCTTATCACATGGTTAAAGTCTTCGATTCCAATGTCGTCATCGTTCTTAGTTGATTTTATGTGGTCTATTACAAAATCCCTCTCCTTCAGAGAATCCTTAACCTGATGTAGCAGTTGAAGTCCCGCTTTGACAAATCATTATCATATCTGTACATGATTGAGGGTCGTCGTGCAGTAAAGGCATTAAAGTTACTATACAGCGATTGCATAGTAACATTGGAACGTAAAATAACTAGAACTAAATGGAATTCAAATACAAGTCTTCTTATGGAAATTGTGTAGATATGTCTCAATACCTAATTAATAAAGTAGAGTTAACAGGGTTATTTTATTTCATAGTGAGCACAAATGGTGTTATGTATTGCTTTTTATGTTTATGCTAAGCACATACTCCACATTAGTACGACTAACTTTGTTAAGCAACCTATTTTTAATAAATAATACATCGTTAGCTCGATATATAAAAAAAAAGTTATTACAACATCATTGGCTATAATTGCTATCGTAACAGCAGTATCCTTGATAGCAGCATCGAGCAGTAGTATTGTTACTTCGGCGTTTGCTGCGAATAGAGGTTCTGACCCAACTGGTACAAGTAGTACTAAAAAAGATACGTCTACTACAGGTAGTAGTAGCGGCACCAGCTCAGGTTTGAAAAGCAAGTTCATCAAATGTGTTACAGCAATATCTGGAAGTAGTCCTTCAAGGACTGAAGTAGACAACTGCAGGGATAAGGTGTTTGGAAGTGCTAGCGCTTCGACATTAGGTGCTAGTAGTACTGGTAGATCTAGTGGCGGTTCATCGGTACATGGAAGCGTCTTAACTCTAGGATCAAGCACATAATGGTGGGCGAAAATAGCATAAGAATCCTCCTCAAACTTATGTCACCACATTATTTTTATAGCATTCCAATCTAGTTGTCATTTTATTCTTAGTTATGGGCTTAACCAGGATATCAAACTATAGCTGATTTGAAACGTCTGTGTTGATTATTTCATACTTATAGTATGTTAAAGCATTTTTTCATATTATTCTGGTGCTCCTCTTCAATCTTATTGAAATAACAGCATCAGAAACATGTTTACTAATAAACTTGCATTAACTGTGTTAATCATTATCTAAATAATACAAAAGATAATAACTAGAGTAATCAAGCGTATATGTTAAATAATAATGATAATTACAATAATAAACAGGAGCCTGATATATCTCTGTCCCATTCTTCCCGGTATAGCATATTGAATCTAATAGAGGCTTTCATTGACCAAATATTTCATATAAGAAAAACACTCTTGGGAGTTAGTATTTCTGCTGTTATCATGGCTCCTATTGCAATAGGGCTTTCAGTATACTTATTACGACATCCATCGTTTCTGGCAGTACTTGAGATAGAAAATGAATTTGGAATTATTCTTGGTGTGCTGTTAGGAGCTATTATTATTATCTCTTCAATATGGCTTGTAGTAGGTATAAGGCAGTATAGACTAATTGGTTCTTGGAACAAAAGATACGGAAATTATATCAGAGAAAAGCAGGAAATAGATAGAACTATTGCATCGCAATATGGTGAAGATACTAGTACTAAGTAGTGACAATTTTTTCGTATTTTTTAGTATGCTGCAATTTGTTCTGAGGACATTGTCTGCAATTTTTGTTGTTGCTGTTGTTGTTCTGCTTCTTTCTGACTACTGCTTGCTTTTCTTATTGGCTTTGTAGCATCATTAGTGCTAATATTATTACTAACAACAACAGATTCTTTCCTTCTTGGAAACATTCTTTCATATGGCTCTAATATACTTCTGCAAAATTCTATTCCCTTGTGTGTGGGCTTGTAGACTATAACCATTCTTTTTCCAAAAGGTGATTCGCTTTTTTGTATTAAACCATTTACTTCTAATTCATCAAGGATGCATCTATGTTTTTTTAGATTCAATCCACTAAAACTTATTAGTGCAGTCTGGTTTAATTCACCATACTCAACTAACTTTAGTATTATATCCTGAATTATGTAAATTCTATCACGATATGATGTTGGCGATAGAGACATGTGTAAATTATACCTGCACTATATGATACAATCAAGCTGTTAATATAATTAGGTTAACTATGTTACGTAAGCACTTGTCGACTTTTATAGTATATTTATTTACGTATTACAAAATAGACATATATACATTGTCAGAGCTCAAGTAGATTTTTTGCTGCACTATTATACTAATATGGCATAGATTAACCATAAAAGTTATATTCTTACTCAAGTAGAGATTCACAGCTTTATCAATACTGTTCATTCATTTCTTGATGATATCCATCTAATGGGAGTAGGTTATATCCGTTGTACTAGTATGTCTTGATAGCCAGCTAATAAATACAAGAAGTTTTGTTTGAGCAATAGCCCCAATCTTATAATATAAATCCTACTGACATAGCTAGAACAATCCTTATTGCAATGACTTTTGTAACGTATTTTGCGACTCATAGTTGCAATACTTTACTGGCTGCTCTGGATGGAGTTATTCGGCTTGGCAAGGTCCATTCTATCCTGCAAATATGCGTAATTCTTCTGATTGGCTACGCTATTATGCTTCAGTATTTGACTACGTAGAAATTGATTCTTCTTTTTATAGAATACCCAATACCTTTACTGTTAAAAATTGGTTCAAGAAAACACCGGAGCACTTTAGATTTACAGCTAAGCTCATTACAACTTCATTATTACTACTGATATGTTTGACACTATAACTTAACTAACCAAATGGTTACTGTCGAACATAAATAGATGATAAAAGAATAAAACAGGATAACAAACAATGGCAGAAACTATTTTGGTTACAGGTGCTACTGGAACTGTAGGTAGTGAAGTTGTAAAGCGGCTACTGTCAGCTAAAGGACAAAAAGAAGAAGATATGATTATTATGGTAGCTGCACGTTCAGCTAATGACAGTACATTTAGAAACTTAGGAGTGCAAGCGGTAGAGCTTGATTTTAATAAGCCTAATACTTTATCTGCAGCTCTAAGAGGTGTTGACAAACTCTTTTTGCTTACTCCATTTCAGCCTAATATGGTAGATCTGACATCAAATTTTAGTGAATGAAGCAAAAAATGCTGGAGTAAAATATATTGTAAAACAATCAGTGCTAGGAGCTGATGCTGAGCAGGCAATCACACCTAGTCGTTTGCATAGACAAGCTGAGAAGGTTATAGAAGAATCTGGAATATCATTTACATTCTTACGGCCAAACTTCTTTATGCAAAACTTTGTTACTTTCTATAGCAATTTTATAAAAACTCAGGGAGCTTTTTATGTGCCAGCAGGAGATGCCAAGGCTAGTTTTGTCGATGTTCGAGATATTGCTGCAGTAGCAGTACAAGCTCTTAGTGGCAGCCGCAGCAGCAAAAATGGTGAAACTAAACACATGGGAAAGGCCTATGACATTACTGGAGGCGAGGCACTATCATATGGAGAGGCAGCAGAGATACTTTCTAAGGAAATAGGAAAGAAAGTAAATTATGTAAATATATCAGACGAAGATGCTCGTAAAGGAATGAAAAATATTGGTGCAGATGAATGGACCATTAACTCCATGATTGAATTGTTTGGAATTACTAGAGCAGGATATCTATCAGAAATATCTCCTGCAGTTGAGCAGGTCACGGGCAATAGACCTATAACCTTTAGTCAATTTGCAAAGGATTATGCTGGAGCTTTCAAGTAGGTATTTTACGTATTGTTATACTCAACCTCTATCTGGATACACTTATGAGGAATGGCAGATAATTGATAAAATTAGAAGAGATAGAATACTTGTAATTGATGATGAGCCCGATATTTGTTCCCTTTACCAGATGGTACTGCAAGACGCTGGCTTTGAATGCAGCTCGTATACAGATTCTGTTATTCAGACCTAATTATTATGATTTGATTCTGCTTGACATCAAAATGCCTTGTGTGTATACCGAACCGAGTAGAAGCAAAATAAGCTAATTCTGATATTTAAAAAATTTAACAGATTTCTCTGTATTTGCTTATATGTCATATATCGCTTCGTAATTACTATTAACTTAAAAAAATTAATGGCTGTGACCACAGCCGCAACCACCAACTCCCTCATGACTTCCTTGACCGTGACCTAATTCCGAACATGCGGGACATGTGTTAGTGGGAGTTTCAGACATAAACATTATACCACAATTGGCACATTTTATTTTTTGTACTTCTTGCATGTTGACTCAGCTAACATTGCCCATAATTAAAACTTGCTAATATGCCATAGATGTAGATTAGTGATGTGTAATTTCTTGTCAATAATATGAGATAGAAAACCAATAGTTCCAGTTACATTTACTTCGAATACTCTATTAACGTCAAGTTAAATTTTATGATTTTTTGCAATAGCTATTTGCCCTAATGTTGCATCTCTTAGAATTTATAGTTCCTTAACGGTATGTGAAGATACATATGCAAAGTGACAATAAATCAGATGACAATTATCACAAGCTATCGGAACAAGAAATTCAGAGTGAGCTTAACAGGCTTCAAGGATGGACTATAGTTAATGGCAAATTAAATCGAAGCTTTGAGTTTAATAGTTTTGTAGATGCATTTAGTTTTATGACAAAAGTGGCATTGGCTGCAGAGAAGATGAATCATCATCCTGAGTGGTTCAATGTCTACAATAGGCTTAACATTGACTTGGTAACACATGATATCGGTGGGATAAGCAACTACGATATTAAATTAGCAGGGATTATCAACAAACTTCATGAAGGAAGGTAATGAAGTACATTCAATGATGCGACAGCATATATAGAGGAAAAGAAGAAGAATCAGCAAGAATAACAAATCCAACTGAAGCTTAGCACAATTTTCAAGTATAAAATATTAGATACTCATCAGGCTTTTGGCTGATTTTACGATGAAAATGGAGAAAAATATTGTGTAGTATCTGTGCTATCAAAGTATTTAGGATATGATATAGCAACAGGAGTATCGAAGAAAATTCAGAATTACAAAAAGGATGCAAATACTGCAGAATTAATTCCGTATGATATTTTAGAAATGATGAAAGAAATCTTAAGTGTTTCTGCTCAAAACCAGATTATTATTATCATCATAGCTTAATCTCATTACTTATACACTTAAACGATTACCATAAAATGACATTTACTCAAATAGGCAATTGGCTGGAAAACATAGGTATGTAACAGATAGCTTATTCATATGGTTGCTGCCTTCTTTCAATTTCTTGCATCCTAGCTGTTAAAATCATGACCTGGTCTGATAACTGTGCTATCGCATCGTCTTTCATTTTGTCACGATTTCTCAACGCTTGATTTAATTCTCCTAACTTGGTACCTTGATTTGACATATGGCTGACAAAAATATTAAGTCTAGCGCATATTTACTTTGTAAAAATCCAATTCTTTTCGTACTACCTTCTATGGGTTCTATCATTTCTATCATATCTGAAGCATTTTACCTTGTTGGGTTGCGTAATAATACTAATAATCAAAACTATTTTCCTTTTTCAGATATCTTTATTCTATTTTTATTTTTCATATCCTTTGCCATTGCTTATTTTCAATTAATACTGATTTCAAGAAAAATTTTCCCAAAGAGAGATTTTGAAAATAAGAACTACTATAATATAATAATCTTTGAACTTCTTGTAATTTATTCATTTTATGCACTAACACTGGCAGATATTGGAGGTTATGAAACTGAAATGAGAGCAAAGCTAGCTTCTGCAAATACAGGTCATTTTTCAATGTATATCTCTAAAATTAGTATTCAAAATGACAGCTCGTTTGTAAACATTATTTCTTTTGGTATACCTTTAGTTCAATCATTTCTATTTTTTTTAATGCTTGGATGGTCCAATACATTCTATTGATAGCAGCAGATGAAAGAAGAAGCATACGTAGTAGCATACT
>JBKPMB010000212.1:0-4591 GCA_046731995.1 Thermoproteota archaeon
CCAAACTTATGGTTCATTTAATGCCAAGATGGAATTTCGTTTAACTTAGAATATGGAAAGGTGTTTGGTTTTCTCGGTCCTAATGGTGCAGGCAAGACTACAACTATAAAAATACTGACTACTCTCATTCAGCCCTCTTCTGGTACAGTCAAAATCTTTGGCAAAGATATTCTATCACATTCGATGGAAATTAGAAAAAGAATTGGAGTTGTGATGCAACAACCCAGCTTTGAGGCAAATCTAACTGTAGAGCGTGCCCTAGAACTTTATGGCTTCATGTGGAAGTTACCCAGCAGAAAACGCAAAGAAAAAGTGATAGAATTATTGAATGCATTTGATTTAAAGAACATAAGGAATATAAAAAATGATGAATTATCGATTGGTCAGAGAAGACGCGTTCAAGTTGCAAGGGAATTTATGCATGATATGGACTTGCTCTTTCTTGATGAGCCAACCGTAGGCCTCGATCCATCTGCAAGGCCCGTATTTACCGATGAGAACGCCGCGTGCATGGTCATCAGTGAGGATATCTATTCCATGTTGATGACTGAAAAGTTCTTCAAGAACTTTATACCTGACAGGGAGATCTGCGACACCAAAAGGAACACTGAGGTGTTTGTTGCGCTGACCGTTGGCAGCCCCAAAGAGGTAGATGAGTTGGTCGGAAAGGCAGTAGAAGCCGGCGGTTCTGAATACATGCAGGCTCAGGACTATGGCTGGATGTACGGCCGCGCTTTTCAGGACATCAATGGGCATATATGGGAGATAACTTACGCATATCTGGATGCAATGCCGGAAGAAATGAGGAACAAGGCTAAGTGACAAGCATGCAAAAGATCACTCCATTTTTATGGTTCGACAAAGAAGCAGGCGAAGCGGCTAAGTTCTATACTTCAGTATTCAAGGAGTCAAACGTCAGAAGTTCGACAAAGATTGAGAATTCTCCGTCAGGAACAGCCGAGGTCATCTCTTTAGAGCTACTAGGCCAAGAGTTTAAACTGATTTCTGGAGGGCCGTACTTTAAGTTCACTGAGGCGATATCATTTATGGTGAACTGTGAGACACAGGAAGAGATCGATTATTACTGGGACAAGCTTTCCGCCGACCCAAAAGCCGAGCAGTGCGGCTGGCTCAAGGACAAGTACGGGCTATCTTGGCAGATTGTTCCGACCGTCCTGACAGAGATGTTGCAGGATAGGGACAAAAAGAAAGTGGCACGCGTGACAGAAACCTTTCTGAAAATGAAGAGATTGGATATCGCGAAATTACAGAAAGCATACACAGGATGACAGAATGATGAAAAATACTATTACCGTACAAACCATGGTAAACGCTCCCGTGGAAAAAGTTAGGGGCGCTCAGCTTGAGTTTCCTATGATGCCAATCGACGGTTAGCATCATAGAGCATAAACCGTCATAGTTATTCCTGCTCTTCTTCAAGCCGTTCTACGACTTTCGTAATATGCTAGTTTAGTGCAATGACACTATTAACCAGGTAACAATTGGTTAGCTGTTCTTGACCTCCCATCTTTGAAGACAGCTTTGGGCATATACATCATAGAAAAGGAAGCTGCACTAAGTAATACCGGTTCGAATCCCTTGCCCATATCAGTTAAACTATATTCTACCCTTAGTGGATATTCTAACATGATTCTTCTCCTAATGATTCCAAGCTGTTCTAGTTCACGTAGTCGTTCTGTAAGAACTTTGGGTGATATGCCATTTATATTTTCCATGAAACGATTAAACTGTGTGTTACCTCTGAGAATTTCTCTTATGATTAGCACTGTCCATCTCTTTCCAATAATTCTAAACGTAGTTTCAATTGGACATGATTTCAGCTCCGGAGTGTTATAAACAGCTTCTATAGTAGAGCAGGTATCATTTTTTTTATCAATCAACGTTTCTTTCACACACTCTCTACCTTTCTGCTCTGTAACTAACTATGGATTTGGTTACGTGAGACTTATAAACTATACTTTTCATACTACATATGAAAATGAAATCTTTCACAGGATTATATGGAATATATGGAGAACATACTCAACAAACATGTCCACTCTACAATAAAGAGAGTAGAATATACTTGTTGAGTAGGACTCCAGATATGGAGAAAAATGCACAAAAGTATGGAGTGAAAGTCTTACATCAGTTTCACTCTGGGCTCGAACACACATTTCTTTGGGTTGTGGAGGCACATAATGCGCATTCAATAGAGGATCTCATGGCTAGAACTGCAGGAAGATTTAACACAATAAAAATAGTGCCCTTGGTAACTTTTAAAGGCGTAATAGAAAGATGTAAGCAAATAGAAGAAGGAACATTCTTCTCAGATGCTGCTGAATAGGTGATTGGACAATGAAAAATGATAGAACAAACGCCCAAAGAGTATATGCAGCAGGTGATGCCTTTGCAATTGCTCCTGCTCAGTTAATTATTGCCGCTGCTGCTTAAGGAATCCGAGCTGCGGCAGGTGTAAACACAGATTTAACTGAAAAAGCTCATTGATAAGAGATACTCTAGTGAGCAGAAGCATGATCTTCATCTGCATATCCTAGCTGATATCCACGACAATATTCTGAACCAGGACTACCGTCTTGACATATAACTTTAGAGGGCATAGTATTATCGTCTGGATCATCATCTACATCAGACTGTACTGCACCTGCATGATATCCATTGCAATATTCTACAGTATGTTCTGTTTTATTGCACGATACCAAAGTATCTCCCGTATCTTCACTCGTTCTCGCACTACCACCTGTGCTAAAGCAAGCTTTGTATCCTGTATCATATCCTTGCATAAACTTAGTACTGTGAAAATCAATTTCTTTTCCTGGAGTATCGAGGTACTTGTGATATCCAACTTTACCATCATCACATCCATGTGAATAGCCATCGCTATATGGTGTAGCAGCTGCTGATTGAGAAGTTGCAATTAGTACAAGTAGTAGTAGTGGCAGCATAGTTGATACAATAATAACGATAGGTTTTCTAGGGATAAAACCAAGTAATGTAGGAATAATATTCATATCGTACTACTATATACAATTGTAGAAGCATTATAATTACATTTTACCAAATATCAATTAACTTTTCTTCTGTTGTTCTATGGATGTATGCCATGATCTTAAATACAAGTGACTTGACTTCTTGTCTTGACTATGAAGATGAATAAGGCTTTTTGCGTTATATTATTTTCTATATTATCGATATTGTTAATTTTCTCTGCGCCAGTAGGATTATTACCTTCAATTAATGCCGCATTATTGACCATCGAAGACAACTATGGTTTGACAGGTACAAATAAACCTTCTGTTGTAGCAATATCATCTATAACTCATAGTCAGAACAATAATAATAATCCTTTTCTTAGCAGCGATAGAGACAATGGCCTTAATCAGCTCAATCCATATCCACGTAGTAATCTATCAATTCACAATGACTCATTATCCCCTATTGCTGCTGCTAGTACTCCTACCTCATTACCATCAAACACTAGTAGCCAAATCTATACTCCAAAGCCAGGAGGAGCGGTGTTTACTTTAATGAATACCACAGGAAGAAATTGTAAATCAGCTGATATCAGATTCAATATTGCTAATGAACGTACACTAGTAGATAGAGAGTCAACTTGGATCTTTACTCTTGATAATGATCCAGCATCTTGTACTAATAAACCATGGTGGAGCCCTAAGATTGGCTCACATGGCAGTACCGATGAGCCAAGCGGGCTTTATGAAGCGTCTGTTCCATATAGGGGTGGATTTTATTTAATGCGCACAGAAGGACCTCATCCACAATACTATTTATGTAGCGGTTATCAACATGGAAACGTTCCACCAATGCCAAAAGGAAAACCAATTGGTATAAAGACAGCTTCATGGAAAATTCCAAATGGAGTTCATGCAGAATGGTGGTATGACTTTACTGGTGGTGGGAAAGGACCTTGGATAAAATATGCAAGCTTAGACGATACATCGCCAGGACACTGCAATGGTGGTTCTATAACAGGACCAATTGGAATGAATGGTACGATAATAGGTCCTGCACCAGCTCAGGATACCATGAGAATGAATGGAGCAAATGCCACTTATATTAGCGGTTCGATTGTAGAATTAGCACCAGGTCAAACACCTAAAGGAAATGTAAGTAATAGTACTAGTACTCAATTAAGCTCGACCTTAAATGCAAGTGCAATTACAAATTGAAAAAAATGAGCCTAACA
Organism: Thermoproteota archaeon; assembly: GCA_046731995.1. Taxonomy (GTDB): domain Archaea; phylum Thermoproteota; class Nitrososphaeria; order Nitrososphaerales; family Nitrososphaeraceae; genus JAFAQB01. The sequence continues at coordinate 4,229 of JBKPMB010000212.1, forward strand.
CTCGATTTTCAAGAGTTTTCTGTTGTTGTTGCTGTTCTTGCGCTTGTATACTTGCAGCAGACGATAAAGGACTAACTAATATCATAAAAACAAACAAGCAGAAGCGGCTCCTCTGCTTGCAGTCCTCCAATTCCTAAGCTAATATAGTATTCATCGTCTTTGATGAATAGTTCATCATCATCACCGCAGCAGCAGACACAACCAAGGCGATATTATCGATGTAACAAAGGTTGTGGAAACGAAATCTATTTTCATGACAGCCAACGCATTGAAAATGGTAAGTGGATATCGGTAAATAAGGAGACAGGGCAACCACATCAATGCCAAGAATATTGAGGAATATAGTGCTCAAATCAGTAGACC
>JBKPMB010000213.1:0-3440 GCA_046731995.1 Thermoproteota archaeon
AGTTATATGAAAAAATTAAGAAAATAGATAATAATGCTAAAGTTTGTTTCATTACTGCTTATAGAATGTATTTCGAAGCGCTAAGAGAAATGTACCCAGGTTATGAAGTAGATTGCTTTATGAATAAACCATTTGAAAACGAGGATTTGCTAAGAAAAGTAGGTAATGCATTAACAACGATTGATTGAACTCAAGAAGTTTAGGGCAAAAATTATTTTGATTTGTGTCGGAATTTAGATCATGTATGATACTATTTAGCCTTCTTGGCACGCTTCCTGCACAGGACAGTTAATTTAATCTTTTTAGTAGTAATTGAGTCCTTACTAGTTAGAAGTGTGTACTATACATATGTTAAGTCTCAAATACAGATTATTTATTTTCATATCTCTTAAAGACATAGCATGTTACTACCGTTGGCAATGTTCTCTAATAGAACAATAACGGCGGCTCTCTTTACCATTGCTATAGCCACACCGCTTATAGTTGTAAGTGATGGTTTAGTAGGGTCTGTGCTAGCAAAAAAAGAAAAACAAGATGATGGGTCCAACATGGTTCCAACAGTGTCATCATCTTCAGGCAAAGATACATCTAGCCCGCCAGTAGTGTTAGGTGAAGATTCCACAAAATTGAATGGCGCTAACGCTGATGATTCAAGTGGGAACCCAGGCGACACTAGTGGTATATCTGGAAAAGATCTGAGGACTTTATCAAAGTGTCAGTCTGGTGCTGCAGAAGATGGTGATCTCACACAAGCTGAAGTAACTGACTGTTACCATCAAGCATTTTGATTGAGTGTGTATTAAAAAGCGCTCATTTACTAATATTTTTTTATGACATCAATCAACTTGCGATAGCGAAAGGACAAGATTAAGAATGAAACCCTACTCTTCATATGAAAAATCAGAAATTCGGGGACAGCATATGGTTACTTAGCTTGTATAATTATTCAATCAAACCCTAGATTTCATATCTTTATAACCATTATTTTCTAAAAGATTATTCAGATGTAGAATCCTGTCTTCTGTAATTCCCCGACTTTGCAGATTTAGCATAGCAATCATAGATTTATTTTGGCAGAAGCAAATTTCATTAACAGAAAATACTCGAGTCGTTAATTTGTTTAGCTCTTTTTTCAAACTCCCAATTTTGTTATAGTCTCTTATGTCATTGAATAGGCGGAAAGCCGCAACCGAAGGAGGAAAATTATATTGCTTTGATATCTCTTGAACTACTGTGTCGAAAACCATTACTCTTTTATATCAATATTCATAGCTCTGATTTTTCTTAGCAAGCGGAACTATCTCTTTATACTCTTATAGTAGCTTTGCGAGTATTGTACAATTATTTTCAAGCCCCTTTTCTTTCTTGTCCAGTCGTTTCATTTTACGTAGCTTCGCTACAATTAATTTGGAATCAAAACCAAATTCTCTGGCATTCACCAGAAGATTCAAAAGTTTGTCAACATCCTGTATTGAAACCCCATGCTTATCAAGTTCTTCCTTTAACTTTAGATGTTCATTAATAGCATCGATAGTCACATTTTTGCTTTGAAGCATAGCATCTGCTTCTTAGTTCCTCTTCGATCTTCTTCTTCTCCTATATTTTTTGATTAACAAAGTATGAAATCTGATCAAGAGGAATTGATTCTTCCTTTGCGATCTCATGTATTTGATTTATGTACTGAATGACTTTTTCTAGTGGTATGTCGCTTAAGTGAACATTTGTGACGAATTCCTCTATTTGTTCCTCTGCTGCCCCCGATTTGATAAAATAGTTATATAATCTAAAATGTGAAGCTAAATTTGACCAATTCAATCCTTGCTTCCTTATCTCTAGAGCTAATTGTCTAATCGAATAAAAATCCAAAGTTTCAGTCCACCTTTGTATGCTGGTGACAGTCCCAGCTCCTATATTATTCTCTGCAGCGATTTTGTCTCGGGACTCCCCACTTATCAATTGTTGGATTACTTTTCTCTTAATGCTCTAGTCTATAGCCGCTGGCATTTATTCTATATGGAATTATACTATAACAATATTAATTCGTCAGATGCACGTCAATTCCATCGTAAGATAGCTGTCAGATGGAATATGGAATGGAATAGAATAGTGTAAGGGGTACTATATAGCATTCCACAGGTGACTAGATATCTAACAATTCTGCAGTTTGAATCTTAAGCTGAGGTGTGGGGGAAACATCAACTAAAACCAAATAACAACAATCTAATAAGAAGAAGAGAAGAGAAATTTATAGTGGTAATTGGACTCTGCTATAAATGAATAAGGCCTTTTACATCGTATTATTTGTTTCTATAGTATTAATTTTCATTGTATCAGTATATCTAATTAATAGAAAAGCTCCACTACAGCCTTTCTCAAATCAGCCGGGCTTTACACAAATCTATACTCCAAAGCCAGGAGGTAGAGTGTTTACAGCAATGGATACTTCAGGAGAAAATTGTGAATCTGATGGCATTAGATTCAACATTGCTAATGAACATACACTCGTAGATAGAGAATCAACTTGGATTTTTACTCTGAACGACAACAACAATCCAACATATTGTACTGATAAACCATGGTGGAGCCCTAAGATTGGCTCACATGGTGATGAAGATCAAGCTTCAGGACTGTATGAAGCATCTGTTCCATATGATGGTGGATTTAAATCGATGCGTACTGAAGGACCTCATCCACAATATCACTCTTGCAGCGGCTACCAATATGTGAACGTTCCAGCAATTCCACATGGAAAACCAATTGGTATAAAGACTGCAACATGGCGTATCCATGACGGAGTTCATGTAGAATTTTGGTATGACTTTACTGGTGGTGGAAAAGGACCCTGGATAAAATATGCAAGCTTAGACGATACATTGCCAGGACACTGCAATGGCGATTCTGTAACAGGACCAATTGGAATAGATGGTACGCTAATAGGTCCTGCACCAGCTCAGGACAGTATGAGAATGAATGGAGCTGATGCTTCTTATATTAGCGGTTCGATTGTGGAGTTGACAGCAGATCAAGCTCCAAAAGGAAGTGTAGGTTATAGCACTACCACTCAATCAAGTTCATAATTGGGGGCAAAATACATTATCTCAAGTTAAATTTTTGTTGGCTTCTTTCACTGTCTCTTGTATTGTCTCTTCTGCTATAGTGCTAATTTGAGAAATTCAGGGATGACTGGTTTCTGAAGGTTAATTATACTCTAGACGAGTTTTGCGATACTTGTGATGAATAGACATCAGTCTGTTTATGTCTTCTTCTGTATCAGCCAGATTACATAACTTGGCAATCTTAAAGACATCTCTTATATCCTTGCTTCCAGATTTCCACACTGAAGAGGTTATCTGTATTACAGTGTTTGGATGCAGTTTCTTAATTAATCTATGCTATTTCTTCAAATTCCTCATAGGTATATGATGGAATTTCAAAAACTG
>JBKPMB010000214.1:0-3700 GCA_046731995.1 Thermoproteota archaeon
CGCCTCTACAATAAACCAAGTGCTTTGTCCCTTCTCGTCAATTCTACTGCCATGTTTGGTCGTTCATGTAGTCGCATTCTGCTTTCTAGAATTGCAGTTGTTTTAAATTATGGCCTTTTCCACCAGGTCTTTATTCACATCTTCTTTAAACAGTTCGGGATTAAGATTGTAAAACCCCCGAACTATTGCTTCGAACATTATAAACTCCGTAATAGGTTTTCTTAGCTTATCCTGCAATACGCGAATTACACGTTTATAATGCTGAATTCTTTTTTTTATCAAGTACTTGCTCCTGTGAGAGACTGTAATAATGCTGCCAAGCTATCCTTAGTGCATGATACATATGAGACCTTTCTGGTCCATAATGAGATTTGTTATCTTTTGCGCTCTGTTTTTGTGATATATCTATATAGTATTACATTATGATATCAGATATAAAAAGGCTAGTTAGTATTAATAGGTAAGCCTTCACATAAGAACTCCCAGTCTATTTCTAATATTCATACAGTATTACCCAATGATGATGGCACTATCAAGGAAATAAGAAAATTTCTTAATCTTTAGTTTATTGAGAAGATATATTTGGTGGCATGTAGTTTGTTACAGGAGAACCATGATGGTGAATAAGTAGCCACTGGTTTGATTCATTTCGCTCAAATACATTGGTGGCAATGACACCAATTCTAATTATTCGGCCATCAGCCGCCGTTGTTTCTATATTTTCTACACATACAACTATTGCTATTTTATTATCAAATGTTCTTATTTTTATATTTGTAATTGTAAACCTTATCATCTCTGTGTTGCTAAATATTGTTATCCAACTTTCTCTTATTGCTAACCAACCCTTAAATAAATCCCAACCTGGATGTATGCAAATAATATTTTCATCATGTTTCCATAACTTATCCATCTTGTCTATAGATAGGCTTTCAAAAGCATGGTAGAATTCACCATTGACCTTACGTACCTCTTCTGCAATTTCATTGCCATCTTTTTGCATCTGTATGATATAGAGCAACTAAAGTATTATTATTTACAGAGATAACATTCCCTATTGATTAAAAACCATCATATTCTCTGATTTCATCAGCTTCTTACTCAGATATGAGTTTAGTAACAATGGCTGCCTCTTCGGTACGACGTACTCACTTTCGAATTTGGTACTTAGGTATAATAACGCATGAATCTTATTCCAGTCATATTCTTTTGCCAATCGCTTAGCCTCCTTTTTGATATCCTTTTCGCTATTCAATTTTATGGCTCTTACCAGGCATCATTGATAAATTCCTATTGCTATAAATTGCATATAATTATTGAAATAAATTATAGAATCAATTTGATAATGTGCTAACACAAAATTATGTTATCATGTTGTATTGAGCCTCCTCCACAGTATGGACAATACCTTGCATCATCTCTAGTTGATATCCCAATTACTTGGAATTTCATTTTACAAGTATTACATGCAAATGTTGCTGCCATCATCGATAATGCTATTTACAATATTAGATTTGCCTACTAATAGGTTGTGTATAATAAAGTCGTTAATATGGACTTCTCAATAATCTAATATTCGACGGTGTTGTTATCATAATTAAAGCCACTATAAAATTGGCTAGATAGTATAAAGACATAGCAACAAATGGATATGCCCTACATTACAAACTTAGCTAAATGGTAGAATTGTCTAACGATTTTTTAACTATTTTTTGCTAGAATATTATACTACAGTAAATTAGGTAGTTTTTTTCTAAAAAGTTAATAAAATCACATTATAATAATATAAAAGACAATTAGATATGAACAAAACATCATTAGTAATCACTGCACTAGTACTAGTAGCAGCAACAGCGATAGGCTTTGCATCTATAGCATCATCACATGATGCGTTAGCAGCGAAAACCATCGCCAAGAATAAGTGCATTTTTAGCCAATGCAACTCTCAGAGTGCGACTGTCAAAGCTGATGGTGATGTGTCCATCGGCCAAAGTGCAAGCAACAGCATCGGCAGTCCATAGAAAACCTACAGTCGGCCGAAAGGATTAAGCTGCCGACATTCTTTTTCATATTCTTCTGGCTGCCTTTATGTTTATGTTAATGTACATTGGAATTATAGCAGCACTAAATATAGCAATAGTACTGATAAGATGAAGAAGACTTGCTTGGAACAAGTAAACTTCTATATCTCTTTGAGTGACATGCCATACGATGAAAAACTATCAGAAAAAGACCAAATAGTTAAGGTAGTAAAAAATGGATTTGGCACAGTAACTCAATACATTCTTTTAGGTTCTGTTCTTGTAACATTATTATATTTATGGTGATTGATTTAAAATAAAAATAAAAGTAGGTAGTAGTTAGACCTGGGTTCTAGCATGCTTTAATGCTAAAATATTAATCTGTTTCATCAGCTTACTGCTTCTTTTAAATCATTAGAATCTTTGATTAAGACTGCTATGTACATGCAATATAATATTACTACTATTTTTTGAGCTTTTTGAATCTGATTTTTCTTTTGCTTCATCCTTACCTTTGCCTTATGTTTGAATAGTCTAGATGGAAAGTGGAAGTATTACAAAGGAATAGAATAAGAAATAATTTTTGGTTATAGCAGAAATTAATAATATAGCTATGATAACTTAACAATTGTTATGCCAGTAATACAAATTACAATGAGCCAAGGAAGATCTGTAGAACAGAAAAGAGAACTAGTTAAAGTATTGACAAGAGAGACAGCAAGGATTATAAAAACTGATGAAGATAAGGTAAGAATCTTAATTTATGAGGTTTCAAGAGAGAATTGGGGAAATGCTGGAATATTAGGAGTGGATATGAAATAGTAGTGGTTTATACTAATTAGAGGTTATAGAATATATCGAAGTTACTTTGAGCCATATCGTATTTGTAAACCTAGGCAATAACAAAGTCCTTAGACTTGTTAAAGGAGATATAACAGAAAGAAATGTTGATGCAATAATAAATGCTGCAAATTCTTATCTAAAACATGGCGGAGGAGTTGCAGCTGCCATTGTAAGAGAGGGTGGGACAATCATTCAGGAAGAAAGTGACAAGATAGTCACAGGCAGGGGTGGTAGTCTTGTTCCAGTTGGTTTAGCCGTAATTACTACAGCAGGAAAGTTACCATGTAAAGCCGTTATCCATACTGTGGGGCCAAGAATGGGTGAAGGAAATGAAGATTACAAACTAAGAAAGGCGGTTAGAAGTAGCCTTTTACTAGCATCAGAAAAAGGTTTCAGAAGTGTTTCAATGCCAGCAATAAGTTCTGGAATATTTGGCTTCCCCAAAGATAGATGCGCAGAGATACTTGTTGAAGAATCTAAAACCTTTCTTCAATTGAATAATAATAACAATAATAATGATGCCATTTCAACAACATTAGATACTGTAGAATTTTGTGTATTTGATGATGAGACTCTAGATTGCTTCAGGACTCAATTCGATAATATCAAGCATACGAAACGAAACAATATTGAAAGGTTCCTGTAGGTATTATTACTCTATATGATATTGTAGTAATTATGGACTATCGTGTTTGCTATATCTCCAAATCACTTTTACAGTTTTTGTAATTATATTTTCTAAGACATTCCTTTTCTCTCCTGATACTGATGCTTTATAATTCTTGCATTTCTCCCTACGGCTAAGCCAGCACCAATAATGAGAAGAATGTCAGTAG
>JBKPMB010000215.1:0-8095 GCA_046731995.1 Thermoproteota archaeon
GTTATAGAAAAGCTGAATTATCGGCTTTGTTAGTTCTTTTTCTCTGCCTTCTAGTCCAATGTCGATATCGACTATTGCATCCTGAAAATGAATCAGCCTGTAGATAAGTATCAGTTTCCTAAAGTCATGAAGCGCTGCCAGTCTAGCCAAACGTGCTGGATTTCGCTGTGGTATAAGAGTCTCCTTTATGTCGTATCTTGGTTTGCCTTTGTAAGTAGTAAAGCTAAACGACCTATCAAGTACGCCCCTAGCATCTCTGAGGTTTGGCATGCGCTCAGATATGATTATCTTAAAACAATAGGTATAGTAGAACTCTGGAACACGCGAATAGTCATTTACTTTTGATGTTCTTCCAGTTGGAGAATAGCCAGTCTTGAGTATTGCCATCAAATCAGTGTTCTTGTCTATGGGTCCAGTTTCGTCAGATACTATAGTGCACTGTCCTACTTCGATACAGCCTAATATCCTGTTGATATTAGCGGCGTTAGGATTAGTTAGGTTGACTACTCTGTAACCTGTTTCTGTGAATACGTCACCGTATGAAGACTTGCCGCTACCATTTCCGCCTAACACTATTGTATAATGTATAGTTGGAAACAGGTCTTGAAAATACGACGATATTATTTCAGTTGCTAGTAAGTTGGTCTTTTCCTTTCGTTGGTCATTATAAACTTCTGCTACGTATTTGGCCTTTAGATAAAGCGAGTCAACATCTTCAGCCAGTGCTCTATCTCGGTACCTAAGAACTTCGTCCATGTTTTTGAACTCATATGGTTGATATGGATAGCTTTGTCGATGCGGCGGTTCAATAACCCTAACATCTTCTTCAATTACACTGTAAGGTTCGATCTTACCATTTTGATATGTTATGAATACAGGACTACCTGCTAATATGATGGCTTCAAAAAGTGGGCCTTTACCATTCTTGGAATACTTATATGCATCAAAACATGGCTTTTCCTTTTCCTTCTTCTTTGCTTTTCCATTTCCATTTCCCCTTTTCTGCTTCTGTTCATCACGTTCTAGGCGTCTGCCAAGCTCTTCGAAGAGCTCTATCTTATTTGAATCAGGTTGATAGTCGTCATGTCCTTCGTTTGCCACTTAGAGGACAACCTCCTGTACTACAAGTTTTAATGTAAAATTGTGAAGAAACTTGGTATTCGCTTTTGCAATTTTTTTGCACGTCGGTTCTATGAACGACATGGCCACGGGATCTGCATATTTTTTGAGGAACCTCTTCGTACTGCTGTTGATATTTACGTCATCAGTTGCATTTGTGGAGTTGTCGACTTGTAGGGCCAGTCTGAAGATTTGGCCGCGAAGCACAATGTCATTTAATCCGCTGATATTGGACTGCAAAGCATTGAGCACTTGGGCTTCTTCTGATGTCATTCCTATCTCACTCACAGCCTCTCCCTACAAAGCCGGATCTCGTTTGTTTGAAAGTCCTGGAATATTCGCTTAAGCTCAGTCATGTCCTCGGTGCATTCAGCTTTAAAGTCACTTGTTTGGCCACATACCAGAGCTACCGCTCTTTGCAGGCAGTCAACCTTATCGAATATCTCAGAAAGCTTTTGAGCGATAAGCTTATCTTGGCGATAATTGTTACCTTCTTTGACGTTCATAGTCATTATTATCACCTGCTGGCTGTGACTGCGTCCTTGTATGGGATTGGTGGTATTGGCTCCATACCAGTCCTTCCAGTTCTAATTTTAATTTCAATTATTGAAAATCTCTCCTCTTTTAGATATCCAGCTTTTTTATGATAATGCCTTGGTCAGTTGCTTCGATGACTACATGCGATGGCTTGTCGATTTGATACTTTCGTGCTATATCTTTTGGTATGACCAAAACGCAGGAGTGTGTGCCACTCAGGTATGTTTTAGTCACTTGCTTAGTTTCTAACATTTGTGATCCTTGAAGTCAAAGAAGCAAAGAGAACTAATAACGACCTTAACGACAAGCCACACAATATTATCAGTACGATCGTACTAGAGCACCTCTATTCTTCGTCTTCTCCCCCTGCCTCTTCGTCTATTCCTTCTTCATCATCAAATTCAGATTCAGAATCATCATCATCCTCTTCGGCTGCTTCTGTTGTTGCCTCTTCTTTAGACTGCGCGGCCTGCTGTTGTTTTTTACGATATTCTGAAAAGCCCTTGTCTGAATCTATCTTCAATTGGGCCTTGAGTTCGTCGAACTTGGAAACGATTAACTTCATACGCGCATTGTTGCTAACCAGTCCTTGTAGCTCTTCTTCAACCTCCTTGCGTCTAGCAGCTATGTCGATCATTCCTTCGACGTTTTTGAGATTTTGCTGTATCTCATTCCATCTTTTGTCTGTCGCACTGTGTTTAAGATATTTGACGTAATCTTCGATATCACCTATCGCGCCAGGACTGTCTGAGCTTGGTTGCTCTTGCATGACCCTATTGTAATCCCTTTTGGGAAACGATGTTGTCAACTTGTGCATTATGTATTCCCAAAGTCTCTCACTACCAACTACTGCAAGAACACCGTCTATCTCAATTCGAGTGTTTCCTAGGAACTGGCGGTCAATTACATTCTCATAATGTGATAGAAAAGCTCGCTTTTTAAGTCGAGGTTCGTATGACAATGCTATTTGCGGATCTTTTTTGTCCAAACCAAAATAATCTAGTGTTTCTTCATCGATACCTATCCTTAGAACGTCTGGAACTTTAGAAGCGATATGCAATCCATATAAATCGTAATCAGTTATGATTGCCACGTGTGCACCTGCATTATGAGCTGCTCTCATCAACTTTTTACCATACTCTGTGAAATAGCCTGTTGTATTGACTAGTGCGACACCATACTTGTCAGCATAGGGCGCAAGCACGTGGACTAAAGCCATCTTTTCAATGATAACCACATCAGTTCCATTGCCTGCCAGTTCCTGTATTGCATCGAAACTAACGCTGGACCATTCACCGTCAAAATACATTGTAGCCCTTGCACCGGCAAAAATTCCAAGGGATTCGCGAGTTACTCCCATTGCCTTACAGCACACCCCGATTAGCTTTTTGACATGCATCCTAGTTACGACAATACCATATTTTTGTAACACTGGTTGAAAGTTATACCAAACTGAGTCCTGAGTCCAGCGGTCTCTATGATTGACAAACATTTGCGATAATTCACCGCTCTCCTCTCATTCTTTCTTTGAGAAACTCAGTCAGTAAGTATTCGGTCGTTATGTTCTTGTTGTCAGCATCACTAGCAATCAGTTCACGCTTTCGCTCGCTGATGAAATGCCAGCCAGCGGCTTGGAAGGTCTGTATGTCCTCGGCCACCTTTCTGACGATATGCAGTATTGTTTGTTCAAATGGAGCAGTATCAATACGAGACTTGTCATGACCGTGATAATCAATTCTGGGAAACTAGATTTGCAACTATAATACATGGTAATTTTGTTCTCGCACTAGCATATTCGTTGAAGTTAAACTTGAACTGCTGCAACACATCTACGATATCATGTGCATAATGAGTGTAGTATTGCTTGTCATCCCATTCGTAACTACCTTCAAACTTGTTGCCGTTTGGAGAAATTGAGTAGTTGACGTATCCGAAAAATTTGGTTGGCCGGTCATGATTGCCTTCTAAAGACTCATTGTTGTATGGAACTGCTATCATTTCAAATAAGAATGGATAGCATATGCCCTTACCTTCGTAGAATCCATGTATAGCCTTGTATACTGCCTTACTAGGATTGAGTTGGCCGGAGTAAAGTTGAGTAATTCTATCAACTAAGGGCTGTTTCCTTTTGTTACTGGCGTATGGTAGCGATAGTCTCTTTGGGGGATCCAAAAGACTTCTCAGCTGGTGGTAGAATTCTTCAATCTTCTTATGCCTACATGGGTCTAACATCAAGTCAGCAATGGAAACTTGATTATCTTCTTTTTTCTGCAGATTACTATCCTCTCTGTATGTCTTCAGAATATCGTAAACCAGAGTTGATTGCTTATCGTAAACACTTGTAATACTAGTAGTGAACTCCTCAGGGTAGTAGGAATGTATAGAACTAACGTTATTCCAACCTGTAGCTATAGGATGTAGTGCTGGATATTCTATGTTTATTGCCGCTTTGAGTCCTGGACATGATAGAGTTTTGGCCAGTTCAGATTTTACATCTGGATTTGTATCAGGGAAATCGCTTACTGCTGTACTCTTGGGTTTGTCCCTACTATTGTCTATCAGTCGGAACTTGAACGATACGTCAGTTGTAAGTATAGGATACAGTCTGCAATAGCGCTCTATATCGTGTATGTCTAAATCGATATCGTCAGGTATTGGCCATGTTAGTTCTGTCTCTGTATCTGTATGCGACAATTTTTTAATTGATGCTGCAGATCGTAGATCAGAATTTATTGTTTGATTACCTTTATCGACATGTAGAAATACATGACGTTCCAATCCATTATGCCTAATGATTAAAGGTTTATCCCATTGCCTATCTACAAAACCATTTCCATTACCTTCTTTGGTTGTATGAATCAAGACATAAGGCCATGAGAGTATCTGCTTCATTGCATCACCCAACATTCCGCGGCTAATGATATGCTGATTTTGCTTGGAGCCGTAACGCATATCGAAGTCAAATATTGCTGACAGGTTTTGAAATACTCGGATATTCTTCCTGTTTGTATTTCGTATCTTTATGTGGAGCATTGAGTCATTGGTCTTTGTTATCTCCGTCTCAATTGTTACATCAGTAACAGCAGCCAGCCACAAGAAATCGATACAATTATCGAATAACTCTTTCAGGCACAGGAGATACCATGTTTTTCTGTCTGCATGGCCTGTCCTTAGGATTACTCCATCAGTTGTAACATAGTCCAAGCTATGCCTTCGAGATGATAAAATGTCCTTCTTGTTAGTGGTAGTAGTGTTGTTGTTAGTGTTCCTATTATGGGGGTATCATGTTTTGATTCGTTCTTACGATCGTTGGAAGCATGGTTCGTAGAAGACCCAGACGGTGTCATTTTAATGACCCCCCTGTGAATGTTTATGAATAGGATTTGGCTTATGTTTGTTGATCATAGTAAAAATGCACCCCATTTATTGCTGTGGTCTTGCGTCTGTGTTCTGTGCGGGATTGGCTACTCTGGCTGGGCGCCAATCCTATCTGTTCTATAAACATTAGGTTGTTGACCTCCTTCATTCATGCATGTCGCGAGAATATTTCCGTAGCAAGATACCGTCATCGGTCTTGATCTGCTCGAACCAAGTGTCGTTCTCGTTTATCTCTAAATGCTTGGCTATGTTATCGTCGATGACCACAAAAAGTTTGTTTGCAACGCAGTGTACCTTTTTCAGCGGATTCTTGTAGTTGGCCGTGGCAGCGTAAGAAGCTTTATTATTAGAATTGCCGCTATCATCCATTGTAATGCGTCGGCTCCTTCCGGTGTCGATGTATTTGCCACTGCTGCAATCTAGTCATGGCTCCCAAACCTGGTAGATTGCAGTGGTGATTGTACTTTATTCTCACTGATTTTCGTGTTCCTGTGGCATTGGGGACAAGTCGCATAAATCAAAAAACGACCATGATAGACCCAACTGTACCCACAGTGAGGGCAGCGCATTGGAATTGGGTCCCCCTTTTTCAGACTGATTTGATGTGTTTGCATCTCGTATTATTCTTAATGCGAAGTAATAAACGTGATTAATAATTATTAACTATTACATTATTAACATAAACATTCAAGAGATTTGCAGGATATAAGTTAGATGACTTTTACAAATGATAACAAATGATATTACATGTCTCGCTTCAATGCAGCTAACAATTTATCCGGATCCTTTAGCAGCTCAAGTATCTCCTTTTGTGCTGACTGCATAGATGATACTTGCTCCTTTAGAATCTGAACCTCCTTGTCTTTTTCAGCCTTTTCTTCCACAGTTTCACTGTATGCATCATATGTTAAGACCATCCTACATTTGGCACAAAATTTTGAATTAGGTTTGTTAGGCTCATTGCAATTAGGACATTGCTTTGGCCTTAGTATATCCGCTGCTTCTCCGTCCTTTGGATTTATCCCATATGCTTCAAGTAGGCTTTCTGAGCTTTCATTTCCAAAGTAATGCAAGTATTTGAGGTGCATTTGTGACCTACCAGACCAGCCAGCATGCTGTCTTAACACATGCTCCTTTAACATTGTAGATTTTTGAGTAAGTGCACTATGCCTTCTTATATATGGGTTCCATGGTTTTTGTAAAAGATCTCTTATCTTTTGTTTGTCTTCAGGCGGCACTTTGGGATCTTCAAGCAATGCGGGAAAGAATTCCAGTTTGTACTTTCTGTAAATAATATTAATGGATATGGATTTCATTTTGTTGCCAAATCTTTTATGCTTTCTATCCATACTTGGAATAAGGAATGCATTTGGATTTCCTCTCTGTGGATGAGAGTCCAGCCAGTCCTTTATGTACGGTAATGCTGAAAACAAAGGGATAGGTCTTGTGCCAGTTTTTCCGTTAACTAGAATCTCTGCATATTGATGTTCATCTGTAGTCTTAAATACAATTGACTTGATTTTCAATCCTAGGATTTCTGATGGACGGCATGAAGAGTCATGTGCCACCATATGGTAGCATCGATCCCGTTTATTGGGACAATATTTCAAAAATAAAGCATCGTCTTGTTCTGTCCATAAATCAGTTGGCTTGTATATTGATTTCTCTTTGCGCTTAAAACTGGGTATATTTTTTACTACGTCTGGAATAGGTCGCTCTGAGGGCTCCATTTCAGGATGGTATAACCATTTGAAAAACCTTAACAGGTAGGCCCTACGCAAATTATAAGTGCCAATCCATTTATGGAGAGGATCTGATTCTTCTGATCTACGATGGCCGTCAAGATACTGCATAACATCATTACGCGTCATTTTTGAAAAGGGTCTTTGATTATGAAAGTCTGAAAGGTAACATAGAATCTTAAGCTGACCTTCTCTATGTGAAGCAGAAGGATTAATTTCTGAATTCATAGCAATTACATACTCAGATATTGTGTATGCGTTTTGCTTTGACTGGTCATTTAGGAGTTTAAAGAAGTGATGACTTAGACCAGCAGTAGCTGCTTCTAGAATTTTACGCTCTGATGCAACTTGGTTTATAGTACTCGTCGTGCTACCCTCTATTGCGATAACACCTGGTTTTGCCATTCTGTATATGAGCTTAAAGTATACACATAAACATTCTCATTATGAATGTATACCATACATTATACTTTTATTATACATTACCTAAATATCAGCATCATGCGAAATCAAAGACGAGTTGGAGAAGCACTTACTATAGCTAGCGGCATTGGTGTTGCTGTAGGCGGATTCTCTTTAGGAATTATGTTTCTAGGCTATGGGGGATTGGCCATTGCTGGACTGGGAATATTTTCAGTATTCTGGCGTTAGAATTTTCTTGATAGACTGCAAATATAGCAGAAACTTAATGGATTAAAAAATTAATGAGTTTAACTCCAACTGTACTAAGATACGTGTTATGAGCCGAATGGGAAATTGCATTAGTACACAATTAATATACTAAAATTACTTATTTTTGATGGTTTATTTGATGCTCTGATTATGTAGATTTTTTTGTCTCTCCCTCCCATAATAGTATCTCATATATTATTAGTCAATTTTCCAAATATACGCATACAATATATGTCAACAACAATTCAAGCGGAAGCATCAAAACTGCAAATAAACAAGATGCAAGAATGTAGAATATGCAAAGACGCAGGATTTCCTAATCAGCTAATAGGCTTTGAAAAGATAGGAGAAGATCCAATAGCAGGCAAAGTAAGATGGAAATTAGTTAACGAAGATGGTAAGCAGCATGAGCATAAAAGCAATATTCAACAACAAAATTATGACAAGTCGCCATCTTTCAAACGTAGACGGGTAATAGACATAGCGACTGTCATAGATGTACAGGAAGCAAAAAAGCTACTTGAATTAGGATGGGAATACAATACATCATATCCAGCTACCATCGCAAATATACCTCATTACATACTAGTGAAGAGAGAGAAGAGCCAGTAATTAGAACTACATATACACTACTCTATTTTCTATGG
>JBKPMB010000216.1:0-2703 GCA_046731995.1 Thermoproteota archaeon
TTGGATTATGACCACCTTGAATTAGTACTTGCGTAATACCAAATAATTCGCTAGCCTTAACTGTACGTCGAACAACTTCATCTAAAGACAGTGTATAAGCCTCTTCGTGTCCAGGCTGAAGATAGAATACGCAAAATTTGCAATAAGTAATACAAACGTTAGTATAGTTCAATATGATATTTTTAACAAATGTAGCGGTATTTCCATAGAGCCCCGTTCATAGTATATTGCCAACAAGCCCTATAGAATATACATCATCAGTTTTTATAAGCTTGATACATTCATTTAGCCCAAGATCTTGTCCGCATAGCGCGCTATTTAGAATGTCGCCAACATCAGATTTACTGATCAGCTGTTATACTAAAAGATTATTTCGCAATACTAACATAACTTCTGAAGTATCAATGCTATTTATTTATTACAAATTCGGCCAATATGCCAACACTTATTTTATATTGACATCCAACATAAAGATGGTTAATTTGCTAAAGACTACTGCAGAGGCAACACCATCTTTGGAAAAAATACTTGCAGGCCAAGAATTATCATACCATGACGGAGTTGAGTTAATGAAGGAAGAAAACTTGTTTTTGTTGGGTCTTGTTGCAGATAAGATTAGGAAGGATCGTAGAGGAAATATTGTTACTTTCGTTTCTTCATATTATCTAAACTATACCAACGTTTGCGCAGCAAGTTGTCCATTATGCGCATTTTATAGGAAGGGTAACGAACCTGATGCTTACACCTTAACTGTCGAACAGGTAGTAACAAGGGCTAGTGTGGCAGTAAAACAGATGGGTGCAACCGAAATTCATATAGTTGGAGGTTTTCATCCTAAGCTAGATCTTAATTATTATGAAAACATGATTAAGGCAATAAAAAAAGAGTTTTCCCACGTTACGGTTAAAGCATTGACCCCTGCAGAAATTTTCTTCATAGCTCGAATAACGAGAAACTCGGTGAAAGAGGTATTACTTAGATTAAAGGATGCCGGACTAGATGCTCTTCCGGGTGGTGGAGCAGAGCTTTTCCATCCAGAATCTCGAAATTTGATCGTAAGAGGAAAATGTTCTGGAGAAGAATGGCTTGATACAGCACGTTGTGCACACGAGTTGGGATTAAAGAGTAATTGTACAATGCTTTTCGGCCATATTGAAAAACCTGAGCACATTGTAGATCACATCTTGAAGATAAGAGAACTACATAAGAAAACAAAAGGCTTTACTACCTTTATTCCTCTCAAATTCAGTCTGGATAATACAGAACTAGAAAGGCTGGGTATGGTCTCTAGAGAAAGTCCTTCTACATATGATCTGAGGGTTATTGCAATATCGAGGTTATTGTTAGCAAATGTACTAGATAATATATCTGTATATTGGGTGGCATTAGGTAAGAAGCTGGCTCAGGTGGCTTTATCATATGGTGGTAACGATATGGTTGGAACTGCGTTTTCTGAGGAAATCTTCAAAGCCGCAGGTAAAGGCTCAGGAATATCTATTCAAGAGTTAGTTAACTTGATAAAAGAGATTAAAATGGAGCCTGCACAAAGAGATACATATTTTAATATGATTAGAAAATTTTGAGCAATGATTCAGTACATTCTTTCAATTAGTTAAGATATACATGTATTATTATATATATCTCTTCAGGAGTTTGAAATGGATACGAATATAATCTTATAGATGTGCGTCTAATCTAAATATTAATGACCTATCAACCTAGATAAGTAATCCCTGCTCTGCTAAATTGTTTAATGAATAGCATAATATTCATGAACTTACCATGCTCCAAGTGCTATACAGAAGAATTGACAATTCAATATTTACAACCAGCTACTTTCAAATATGTCATATCATATTTTTCTATTCGTTTCATGTAATACGTACTTCATAACAGTGTCCTAGTATTAAGTAAAATGCAACTGATCTATTGACAGTATTCCTCTGTCTTTTGCCATTGCAAACATTCTCTTAAGTGATTCTTGACCTTTATCTCCCATATCAATAGTTGTATTATTTACATACATTTTGATAAATCGAGCAATTACATCTTTTGACTGTCCTCTACTATATCTCATTGCAAAATCTACGGCTGCATCGAAATTTTTGAGACTATATAAGATTGAATTTCTAAAATAGCTATCAAATTGTCTAATCTCCCCTATCTTCATTGATTTATTACTTGCAACATTAATTCCTAAAGGTACTGGCAGCCCACCTGTTTGAGCGGCCCACCATGCTCCCAAGTCTAGGACATTGTAAAGTTTTGAATTATCATATGTAATCTGTGCTTCATGAATGACTAGACCTGCATCTACTGTGTTATTTAGCACTGCATTTGGAATTGTTTGAAAAGGCATTTCTTTTTCTTTAAATTTCCCCAATACAAAATTTAATAGCAGATTGGCAGATGTCATCTTACCTGGAGTTGCAATTGTACTTCTTTTTAATTGTGAAAGTGACAAATTCTCTTTCGAAATAACTATGGGACCATAACTCAAACCAAAGCTTCCTCCACTGCGTAATATTACGTAGTCGCTTAAATAGGCATAAGCATGAGCTGAAATTGCGGTAACATCAAGTTCGTGCTTTAATGCACGTTTGTTGAGACTTTCAATATCCTCTATGACGTGTCTGACCATAAAATTAGATGATTTCAGCTTATTAGAAGCAATTCCATAGAACATAAAAGCGTCATCAGCGT
>JBKPMB010000217.1:0-6508 GCA_046731995.1 Thermoproteota archaeon
GCATTGACTTGAGAATCTTGTATGTATAGACATCAAGCGTTGATTTCATTTCAGAAGGAAAATCATGACCAAAGATGTTAACCAACGATATAGCATTCTTCATAGCCTCATAATTCTGAATTGAAATCTGTTCACCAATGAGGTATAGTTTCATGACTGCTGCAGAATATTCAAGTCCATTACCGTTACCATTTTCCGACTTTGTTGTGCATCAATTATATATTCACCTAAGGAATTGAAAAAGAGACAGGACATGAAAAAGCCATACTTCGATCTTGAGTTCGCAGAGGGAGTCTATTTGATAGGCGGACTAAAGCGACAGGCTGTTAATACTAGATGGATAACTGCAGAGGTCGATAGGATAACTGCCTTAGTTTATTTCATTATTGTTATTTCTGTGTTTATATCTGCAAATCTGCTTTATCCGGTTTTTCTCCAAAAGTTAGCACAAGTTTTTCAGAATAACGAATCAACCAGGTTGGGAATATTGATGTTTTCTAGCTTAGCACTTAGTGCAGTCATTTACATGTTTATACTTAGGATTAGAAGGTTACAGAGAAAAGCTTCCATAGTGTTTGGGTACTTAACGGCTATTGGAGCAATCGAGGAAGACAAAGAACAGTTCAAGACGACCTGTGGATAACCAAACGATGCCGACAATAGAGGATTTGAAAAAAAATTTTATCCAAACTTGATATTATAGCATGAAATGAGAGTACAGAAAGCAATAATAGAAGTTATCATTGTATTATCTGAGAGAAAAGAATCTCCCATAATGGAGAAAAAGACGGTACAAATGACAATATGTATGAAGCAGCAGGGTTTTCGATATATAATATATATACATATATATTTTAAAACAGAATATTGATCATATGTTGCTTTTATATTTAAGTAAAATGAAATAGATCTATATTGGGGATATATGTAGAGAAGACAACACCTACACAGATAATACACGGTGAAGAAAACGTAGTCCATACATTACTGCGAATTATATCTAATGCGAAATCTAAGGTCGATGCTTGTGTAGATTATACACGACCATATCTAGCTATTGAAATTAAGCAACTAAGAGACGGTTTTCTTAATGCAAAGAAAAGAGGCATAAAGGTAAGATATCTTACTGAAGTTAACGATGATAACCTTCGCTATTGCAAGGAATTATTGCCTCTGGTTGATGAACTCCGCCATCTAAGTGGCATCAAAGGAAATTTTTATGTAACTGATGAAGAATATGGCGCGCCGGCTACATTTCATCAAAAAGGCAGATCTGCAGAGATCATGATTTATAGCAGGCTTAAAGAAGTTGTGGAGCACCAGCAATATATATTTGAGAGTATTTGGAACACATCTACTTCTTCTGACAGAAAAATAAAAGAAATTGAAAGCGAAGATTACACTGTTTCTGGTATAACACAAGTTATTGACAACCCGGCAAGAACTCAAGAGCTGTTTCTTGATCTGATTAAATCTGCAAAACATGAGATATTATTGATTCTGCCCACCATCAATGCATTTATACGTGAATATAAGATAGGCGCAATAAAATTACTCAAGGAATTAGCCTATGGTGATATTATACAGACTAAAAAAAAGCCATCATCACAAACAACCTCAAAGCAAAATTTACAAGAAGCGTCAACAACAAAAGAAATTAGTATAATTATCAAGATTATAACACCAACTCATGACACTATTGAAAAGATAATTGATGATATGAGCCTCCGAGCATCTTCAAAATCTGCGGTTTTTCCTAGCTCATTCTCGGCTAGGCATCATTATACTCACAAAAACAATAATTCTAGCATTCAGTTAAGACATCTAGAATCGTTACCAATGTATAATGTAACAACAGCAACAATATTGGTAGTCGACAGAAAAGCATCGTTGGTCTTTGAAAAAATAGATGATACTAAGGAGAATTTTGTGGAAGCGGTAGGACTATCGACATATTCTACAAGTGAACCAACAGTAATGTCTTATGTATCTATATTTGAAAATTTTTGGAGTCAGGTAGAGCTGTATGAAAAACTTAAAGAACACGATAAGTTGCAAAAAGAGTTCATCAGCATTGCTAGTCATGAGCTGAGGACTCCTACTCAAGCAATTTTAGGTTATTCTACATTGGTACGGCGTCATCCTGAAATGAGAGAGGAGATGTTGCAATATATAGAAAGGAACGCAGTTAGACTTCAGAATCTTATAAACAATATTTTGGATGTCTCAAGAATTGAGAGTGGAACCTTGAGGCTAAATAAAGAGAAGTTTAACATTAATTATAAGATAAGAAATGTTATAGATGATATAAAATCAAAAGATGATGGAATAAAGATAATCTTTGATGAGCAAGAGGCGGATCCTATGATTGTAGAAGCTGATAAACTGAAAATTTATGAAGTTATATCAAATCTGCTGGTCAATGCTGTAAAGTTTACAAGGAAGAAAAGTCTGGACGATGTGACCATTAGGGAGATCGATCGCAGTAATATTGGCGACAATATGAATGATGGTATAATAATAATCTCTAGCAAAATGAAGTCTAGTCCATCATATAATAAAGATGATAATAGTGATGTAACACGAAAGGGAAGAACAAGGAGCGAAGTTATTGTTAGCATTAAAGACAGAGGCACTGGTATTGATCCTGATATACAGGATAAGTTATTCTCTAAATTTGCAACTAAATCAGATACAGGATCAGGATTGGGGCTTTATATCTCCAAAGGTATTATAGAAGCTCATGGTGGCAAGATATGGGCTGAGAATAATCGTGATGGTAAAGGCGCTACCTTTACATTTAGTCTTCCAATTTCGTGAATTGCAATGTAATGTTTGCACTTTAAAAATTGGCCTGCATTGTAAAGTACATATTCTTATAGTCATAAATATGAATCGCAAACCCCCTCCCTGTAATATCCTACAGGGTTTATCTGTGAAATTAGTTGAATTAGCATACACTATCAAAATGCATGAGTATATTACATCCTATATCAGACCATCCTATAATCAATGCATTGACTGTAACAAAAGGACTACTCATATTTGTATTAAATGTCATTATTGTTATTCGTGTCATTACAAAATCGAGAGTATAGAAAAGGAAAGAGAAAATCGGAAGGCTGAAATAACCACCAAACATTATCGACCCCACAGTCTTGATAGAGGTACTTTAAGGCAAAAATATCCTGTAACATTTCTCACTTATAAGATAAAAACTCGCCCAGAAGGTTCCGTTTTAGACCTAGAAAAATGAAAATTATGTATGTACCGTTGGTTTTTAGTGCTTTAGTCTTTTAAACAACACTAATTTGTTTGCAATGGCCTTGCCATATGATTTGAAGGTTTAAAAATAATGATCTGAATTTCTAGACTAACCAATCCATCTAATTCTTAACAAAAATTGGAAACACATAGTTCGATAGTTTCTTGGACTGACGAAGGTATATTTACATACTATATATTAGAAGTATAGTTTATAAACCAATGTAACCGGTGGTACAGTTGGTTACCAGATAGATAGCTAGAGAGTGTAAAAGATCGTACGAATCAACAATTTTTAGACTGAGGGATTTTGTTCTAAATATATCTTCGAATGTTCTTTTATTTGTGTTTGATCTACATTAGATCAAGGCACATTTGCAGACTGTGATCCTTTACAATGAGCATGAGGTAAAACAAGGCGGAAATAAAGAAGATATCAGAGGTGACTATAATTTATGGATAGATATTACTGATCCTACTCCTTTGGAAATTCTTGCTATTCAAAAGAACTTTGATATTGATGCTAAAACATTGGAGACTATTATTCACAAATCAAAAAAACCACAAGTTCGTGTATTAGATAACTATACGTTTACATTAATACTTGATCTAAAGTACAAATCATTTGGAACACTAGTGACTGAAGCTGTATATCTTTTCTGCGGGAGAGGATGGCTCATTACTATCCATTCTTCTGAAGTTGACTTGATGATAAACACCCATATATTATTTGAAGAGAAGAATAAAAAAATTATGGAGGCAACAATAGATGCTCTATATTATAGCATAATAACTGAAATTATTAGTAAATACGAACTGCTATTAACCTCAATAGAATTAACTATTACTGATTTTGAGCAAAAGTCACTACATAAAAGAACATCAAAGAAAATGCTTGACTCTTTGGACACGTTAACAAAACAAATAATAATATTGAGAAGACAGTTCTGGCATGCAAGAGATACAATAAATTTTCTTGCACATATGGAAAAAGATAAAGAAGAAGTAAAATATTTGCAAATAGCATATGATGATATTAGCCAGCTAATAGAACTCGTAGAATCATTTCGTGATACAATTAATTCTACTCGTGACCTATATATGGCCAACGTATCTTTGCAAATGAACGACACAATGAAGACTCTTACGATTTTCACAGTTATATTATTACCACTAACTCTTATTGCTGGGGTATATGGTATGAATGGGGTTGATCTAACTAATCCTGGCAACTTATCTATAGGTTTTATAATAGTGCTAGTTTTGATGACTGCAATTGCAGCATTTTTGTTTTGGTATTTTAAGAAAAAACAATGGATAATGGCTAAGGAAGAACAAGAAGAAGAATCAGGGAAACAAGGAAGCAGCAAGAGATAATCAGATCTGCTAAACCTATGAGAATATGGTCTATGTTTATGTCTGTCATATTTCATTATTATAAATAGTCAATGAAAATAAAAGAACAGCTAGAGATAAAAAAAGGATAAGGTATGTGATCTAGTATTTTGCCTTTTCCCACCATCATACTGTATGTCCTTTTACTCATAGCAAGTTAAGTTCCTGAGAATAAAATTCGACCACTTATCTGCTAACACCATAGAATCCAGCAACAATTATTATTAAGCTATCGAAAATAAAACATGCATAAATAATAAGCGGCAAATTTAAAAAATAAAAAGAATAATTGAGCATAACATATCAATCAACCCATTGTATCTATATATGCATAATGGCATGAGCAGTAACATATTACAACAACAACGGCAAGAACAAGCACAACAAGCACAACTTCAACTTGTACAGGAGTATAAAAGTACAGCAAGAAAAAGAATCCTAATAGTAAATCATGAGGATGATGTTAGTCTTGTATTAAAGCTAGTTTTAGAGGAAGAAGGACAAGTACTATACAACAAGATGAATTGTTTTCAGGTTGATTCCCTTAATGATTCTATTTTGGCATTGAATAATTTTGAAAAAGGGCTTTACGATCTACTAATCATAGCTGTTGTGATACCTAAGATGAATGGATTTGAATTAGCTAAAGAAATAAAAAAGATAGATGATAAGGTGAAGATATGCTTCATTATAGCTGGAGAAATACCTAGCAAAGTTCGATTCGATGTAGCATCATCATCATCGTCATCTGTACAAGGAGAAGGAGAAGGGGGAGGATATCTAGATAAGTTTATCAGATTGCCAATTGAAAACAAAGATCTAATAGAGCAAATAGGTAGAATTATGATGTAGAATATTTTACTTTATACTACCAGACATATATTTATCAGCTTTCACCACATTGTTTGATAGTCTTTTTCCTTAGTCTTTTGATTTTTGTTACCAGTGTTCTAAGAATGTTCGTAATTTTTGTGCAGTGTAAAGAGAACTATGCAAGAAGGAATTATTAATGTCAAGTCTAAAACAGGATATGCACCAGTTACGATTACAGATGCAAGATCAACTCTCTCGTTGACAGCATGATTAAATTCTGAAGATGCTAAAGTAAACCAATTAAAAATAACAAATATAATTGCTATGATGATTGACGCTGTGATCACAATTTTTGGGTTAACTACTTCATTATTACTACTCCTAGATAATGACTTGATTATTGTGAATTAGTGCAAAGATAGAAATGCATGTCCTGTAAACCAAAAGTCATCCGTAATAGTTACAAATTTTTGTTATTCAATACCTAGGGCATAATGGTAATATAGTAGGGTGAGTCCGCAGAGAACCACGAAACTATGCCTAGTGTCAAAAACAAATATGATTTGCCATGAAGTCCACTGACTCCGTGTCGACACACTGCGATTATACCTAGACCTGAAGCTGTAGCAGCGGTTATATTCATTGTCCAAAGTGCAGTAGTCAGTTTACGATGTGATCGATCCATACAAAAATTAGCTATGCTAAAGCATAGCTAAACAATAGTTTGTTATCTATGCAAAAATAGCTTATCTTCAACCGTTAGCACTAAAATAGGCCTCTTTTGGAAAACCTAAAGAAGGACAACCATTATTGAATTGATTCACACCCGTGTTATATTTATATATATTCTTGTGATGGCGTATCTTGGAATGCTCGCATGGAAAGGAAAGTGCCAACGCGATTAGGATCGATATTCATGCGAACAATAATTTAACAATGCATTATTTATATTAGCTCATCTTGTGTATCAGAATTACACATCACCGCATCAGAATCATTTACTGCTTTTTACTATCATGCCGTAGAATATATTAGA
>JBKPMB010000218.1:0-2436 GCA_046731995.1 Thermoproteota archaeon
TTTTCACAGAATTTATTTAATCCCTTATGATAAACTATGGCTAGTCATTGATTTATTCATTAGTTTTTGTATCTTCTATGAGATAAAATAAATCTAATTAATGTGTAGTAATGTGAAAACGGATCTCCAACATTTTATGTACTGCTAAAAACTAATAGTGTCTGAAAAGTTAAGTCGGAGATAGGTATTGTTCTATTTTTTATTGTTTTGCTTAATACAATTACCTCTATGCACTAGTCATCAATAACAAGCAGCCTATATTGAAATATGAACCAACACATAATTTATACTTGAAAATTAGTACGACTTGAATTATCCACAATGATCTGTCCTCTTGTGTCCTTTTTTGTTTTATCTGATATTATATTCCCCAAGTTACCTTCTTGAGGGGTTTTATCTTTAAAAAAGGGGCCTCGCCTTCCTTCCACGGATCTTTTCTTACCCATTCAAATTTGTCATTGAATATTTTATACAGCCTTTTGAATTCTTGTCCTCTCTCAATAATCTCTACATCACCTTGTATGATTACTGCTTGATTTTCTATTGAAGATCCGTAAATATCCACTGATAATGCGATCTTTCTATTTGCTTTGATGTTATTATATTTCCTTGTGTTGTAATCTGTCGCTATGAAGAAAAAACCATCTATATAGACATATGTTACAGGAGCAATATGCGGTATGTCATTATGAGATGTAGCTATCCTACATGCTTCATTTTCTAAAAGGAACTTCTCCTCGCTTTTGGTAAATTTCACTTCATTCGCTTTATTAGCAAAGTTTGTCATTCCATTTTTTTCCATAAAGCTAGTGCCTCCTTTATACCAAAATTGTATAATGAAGAAGCAAACTATAAGCAAAAATTATGTTATTCCCTAAATTCTGTATATTGATAATAAATTTCCTAATATTTATGTAAATATTATCATTAATTTCTTGATCTAGGAGGTATTCCATAACTATTCTTGTACTTACATGAAATATATAGATTATATACTATTCACCAATATGTACGCTCAAACCTCAACACATTTATACACTCTCTAAGTGCGTTGATGTGCTTATTTGTGCATAAGTGAAGGGTAGACCACTACAGGATAACGCCTATGAAAACTTTTGACACAACCAAGACAAAGGAATCAGAGAAAAGCTTTCTTTTCGTGTTGCGCAAGTTTATGCTATTCCAAAAGGTGCAACAGATAAGCTACTTACTATCGTGATTGGACCGAAAGTTGATTAAGACCAAAATATTAGCATGGATTGTTGATATGAAAAAAGTACAACAAGTATCACATGCAAGTACCCACTTGCTTGGCCGCAACTGTGTTTTTACCTAAAAGTCAAGAATACGAAGTAGTGTGATGATATTGACTATGGTCTATTCAGATAGATACTTGCATGACCAATAAAGAAAGAAAGCAAGTCAGTTATTATCATAAGATTTAGGTAAAATGTATAGTACCATAGAGGAAAAAGGAAAAAATAAAAAATAAAAAGCACAATGAATTTTATAAATCTCTGTTTTTATCGCGAACACTTTTGGACTCAACGCGCTTCTCTTAATATGCCTTTGACATACTATTTTTCCCACCAATATTCAAGCGTCTGTATGCAAGTAATAAAGATGCCAAAAACAATATTCAGATTAATCGCAGTCAGGATAGAACAAAAGCATATAGAGTTCTAATTGTAAATGTATTATATTATTATGAATGATAATAATCAAGATGATCGTAACAATGATTATATCTAGGTTGCCAATATAAATGAAATTCAATCTTCGCAAATGGAAGAAGTTGGACTGGATATGATTACCTTAGTATTTAATATAAGACGACCATGAACAAGTAAAAAGCAATGACGACTGTATTGACAGTAAAAATGGAGGAAACGATGTGTTGATTGGTACAGCAGGAAATGATATTGACTGATAGATTTACAATTAGAAGCTAGCTTTTCCCTCTTGTATTTCATCCTTAATCTTTAAAGGTTCCTTCAGATAATACATTTTCCTTTTATTTTGTTTATACGTTTTTATCTCTCTCTTAATGACTTTTTATGCATGGGCCCATAGCTCAGCCTGGTAGAGCGACCGGCTCATAACCGGTCGGCCAGGGGTTCAAACCCCCTTGGGCCCATTGAATTCTCAGTTCGAACTCTTTTTACCGGTTTTGAAACCATGGCTAACCGAATATCCTGGGTAAGAGATAACCTTTTCATAGTCTGGCGTGACTTTAGTCTAAAAGCAGCTTGTAATAGGCTGTCCAGATATGTTTAAACCCAAAGGTAGGTCCCTGTATGTAAAGGGGTTCAATGGTTCCCTGTTAAACAACAGGAAACGAATAGCGGAACCTTATAGACAGCAGAAATGCTAATAGCAATTACAGCTGAACCGGATATGAATTCATTTATTCTCCCAACTGCACTTCTTTTATCG
>JBKPMB010000219.1:0-3314 GCA_046731995.1 Thermoproteota archaeon
CTAGAAAAGGAAAACACACAGGGACAATTGATATTAAATCTTTCAAAAATTTCATAAAACAAACTGAAGGTCTGGATTTTGATATAATGCTAGAGATAAAAGACAAAGAAATAAGTGCGTTAAAGGCATTAGAGATTGTAAGAAAGAAATAATATGCAATTTATTGGATACAGGATGGTATAGGACAGTACTACTATGAGGCTATTCTCATCATCTTACCACAAAAATCTTGCTAATTAAAAAAAAGGCAGCGATGTTGTGACATGTCAGAGGGTCCAGAGGTAAAACTAACTGCTGAAAACATTTGTAAATCTATTTGTGGACAAACAATTGACAAGGTTTATTGCAAGCCTAGTATTGGCAAAGAATTCGCTAATAAAATCATAGGATCTACAGTAAAGCAGGTTGAAACATATGGTAAAAATATAGTTATTGCTTTTTCGACTGGGATATATCTTCGCAATCATATGCTAATGTGTGGAAAATGGAGAATATATGATAGACAAGAATTCGAACAAGGGAAGTCAAAAGCACCTCAGCAGAATACACTGAAACGGATGGTATCGATAACTAGTAAACATACACCAGATGACCCAGTCACAAAGAAGAATGGATATGCTAATGATGTGCGTAATGGGAGTGCTATTGATGTACGTAATGATTTGAGAGTGAGACTCATGCTATTTACAAAAGACAAAGTTGCAGTGCAGTTTAATGGCCCTATACTAAAATTTTCTTTTGAAAATCCAGCAAATCTTGAACCTATCGCAAAATTAGGTCCTGATCCGTTACGATATGATTTTGATATCGATGATCTTAAAAATCGGCTACATCAAAGGATGAACGATAACAGCACTGGTTTGATTGCAGATCTGCTGCTGGATCAAACACTCGTAGCAGGAATAGGTAATAAATACAAATCAGAAATATTGTTTCTATCTAAAATAAATCCATTTGTGACTGTCAAGGATATTCCATCGAAGGTAATGAAAACATTATTACAACAAATTCCATCTGTACTCAGGATTGGATATATGAATGCAGGAATGACAAGGGCCGTACATAAAACCATAGGTGGGATGGCTAATAGCAATAACAAAAAATGGAGTGATAAGCATTGGGTCTTCAGAAGAGGTGGAAGACCATGCTGGAAATGTATGACCCAAATCGTTACAGATTATAAATCGAGTGCTAGAGTTACCTTTTGGTGTCCTAAATGTCAGGCATCTGTACCTGATGCAATCAATACCTCTATTTTTACATCTTGATCATTTAACTGTCGCACTGCAGACAACTTAGAGAATATTTGAAAAAAGGATTTAAAAATATTATTGCAATAGGTGGAGACGGAACTATAAATGAGGTTGCAAATGGCTTTTTCTTTTTCAACGAAGACAAGAAAGAAAAGGCATTTGTAGGTGATACTCATAGTCCTGTTACACGTGAGCCACCACTTTAGGGCAAATAAATCCTGATGCCGTATTTGGTATTGTTTCGTCTGGAACGAGAAATGTAAATAGCTAAATCATTTAATTTGCCAACTCAAGACTTGGAGTGTTGCCAACGCTTTGTGGATGGCAAAAAACAAAAGGTTGATGTTATTAGTGCTACAGTTACAAATTCTTCAAATGAGAAGAATGCAATGACAACAACAACACCGACACCACAAATTTTTCTTAATGCTGCAGAAATAGGAGTTGGAGCGGAGATTATTGTCAGATCAAAAAAGATAAAAGAAAAAGTCAAGAACCGCATAATGTCCACAATTTCAAGTGTAGTTGCTACAATGCCAACTTATGCAAGCAACCTATGTGAGATTTCTATAGATGATGGACGACAGAACATCATAACAAAGATGACAATGTGTGTTATCGCAAATGGTAAGTATCTTGGAGGAGGATTTATAGCAGCACCACAAGCAAGTGTTTCAGATGGATTATTGGATATAGTCATACTTGAACTCAGGAAGCTTCAAGATGTTAGAAGAATTTATGAGCATGAAAGATGGCGAGTATACAAGTGACGATAAAGACATTTTCTATCTGAAGGCAAATAACGTATCGATTAAATCAATAGAAGAAAAGGAGAAAGGAGAAATAACTGTTGCAATCGACGGTGAACCTATACGAGTTCTGCCTGCGACTTTTCAAGTCTATCAAAATGCATTAAATGTCAAAATGTAATAATGATAAATATGGCAAACTATCCAAAATAGATATCATGCCTGATGGTTAGGTTCCAGGAAAACCCACCTATCACAGATGAATTCTATGACAGCTTTGCCTTTATCAAAACATAATCAATAAATCCATTCTGAAACGCTTCCTTCATTTTTAATGAGGAGATATAGACAACTCTTTCAATTACTGTATATAGGATATTATGGTAGTGCGTTGATTTCTTATCATTCAGAATCATGCTCCTTATTATCTTTCTATTTTGTGCATAATAGTCTGCCAAAGGCCCATATACATGTGACCCTATATACTGGATATCAATAATCCCAAACCCTGATCTACAAATTAGTGATTTGACATATTCCAATTCATAATGTTCTGATGTCCATGTTAATGAGAGAATTCCAAGTCGTATCAAGCCGTGAATCTTTGAAGATAATGCCGATTTAGCCAATGTTGTCGTAACTGGTATTGCAAGAACAAGTAAGCCATCATCATGTCTTAGAATTCTTTTAGACTCTTGAATGAATTGTATTAATGGTTTGAAGTGCTGTGCAGATTCTAAGGCAATTACTCTGTCCATACGTCCATCTCTAATGGGCAACATCTTAGCTGTTCCATTTAGTAGAGATATATCATTAGCAGGATTGCGATTGATAAGTGACGCTGCTTGGTGTATTTTTTTAGAATTCATGGCATTAGTACTATTGTCTTCGCCTATTCTAACTAAACCTGCAGCAGTTTTTACTTGTAAGAAATTAACATCGAGACACGTAATATCCAAGCCGCTGTAAACTGATTTCCAATATATAGCTGGTTCTGAGAATCCGCTTCCAATGTCTAGGACACTCTTTGCAGAATCCAGCTCAGCAAATTTTCCAAATAGTGTACATAATTCATTTTGTGCCTGAACAAGATTAGTGGTTTTCCCATTCCAATAGCCAAAGTTTAGTATGGTTCCTCCAGTTACTCGCAGGACATAAGGCGTCAAAATATTATAACAATTGATTACATCAGATTCATTTCTCCTTAAAAGCCACAATGGTAGCTGGCGCAGTATTAGCTGTATCATATCCGCTGGGTTGCTATTTAGCCTTTAGTCTGCCGTAAATCCAAATTCCTGCTCCAATAACTATG
>JBKPMB010000220.1:0-2293 GCA_046731995.1 Thermoproteota archaeon
ATCTCGACTGGTTTTGAAGTAGAGGAACCTCTATAGAAGCTTCTATTACCAGATCGTGGTCCTCCAACACCAGTACTGCTACCATAATTGGTGCTGTCTCTATTAAAACTCATATGTACTTGTATCGTATGCATCTTCGAATATATAAATTGGCAGTAGCAATGAACCATAAAGGGAAGATGACCAGAGGTTACGTCTGCATCACATACACATTACTAATAATGAGGAATATTATCATAAAGATATATCAACACAATGTCGTTGATGAGTGGTGACGATGGTTGTCTTTTCAATATACTGCGTAGAAGAGTAATTAAATATTTTTACTGCTACGTAGAGATGCCGAGGAAGCAGGTATGAGCCGGTGATCACAGAAAGGCCATCTTCACCACCTGCCCAAGTATTGGATTTGTTATTACTATCATTATTGTTGTATAACTAATACTATAAGGCTTCCCAAGTGTCAGTATTACTACACACCTTGCAGATCTTGTTTGGAACAAGAGTAAAGGTAGAACATGGTTATGACCTAATCTTTTTATGTCTTGTCAAATTATTTTACGAAAATTCCGATAAAGCTAATTATTAGTGATGCAGCAATTATAACCATAGCTGCTGCTATGGTTTTAGTTTTGGTATCCGTTTCATCATTCATCATTCGCAATTGCAATAAAAGATATAAGAACCTATGTATATGTAAAAATATACATATAGCATACTTCCACAATTCTTGTATATTATTATTACTTACGCTTGTAACAAATATGAGTCGGACTTTATACATGCCTCAAATCAATCTAGAATCTAACAATAGATAGATAACATTGGAGCAGACATGGCATTAATAGAATTGTATGCATTTTTTGAACCTGGGACATACATTTTAAAGGGATAGGCATTTGATAAAAAACGAAGGAATAGGTGAGCCTAGAGACGAGCAAGGACTTATGGCTGAATTGAAGAAGATAGTACAGAGATCTGATTAGTAGTAAAACATAGAGCAGCAGGCCTGATGGTAATAGTAGTGAAGCTACTATTGAAAGGAGAAATAGTTAAAACCAGGAGGAATTATATGAAAAACTCCTTGATGCAAAAATCGAGACAACACATAGAGCTGCAAAAGGATGATTTGATATGAAAGTTCCTAATTAAGGAAAGAAAAGAAGGCTATGATCATTTATGACTAGTAAGAAGAAAGACAAATAATGAAAAGTACATTTTATTGTCACCTGAAAAAATCATATGCACTTGGTCGACGATGGCAATCGAGTAATTTTTTAATTAATTTGACTAATTACTACAGTTGGACATTACGTATTCTAGATCTACCTGCTGTTAACGGCAGACTAAAATAGAAGCTACATCCTTTATCATCACTATTATTCTCAGCCCATATCTTGCCACCATGAGCTTCGACAATACTTTTTGATATGAATAACCCCAAGCCAGTACCACTGGTTTCTGATTTAGTAGTAAATTTTGTAAATAGCCTTGGCAATACTTCAGAATCTATGCCAACACCTGTATCTTTTATACCAATGACAATCTGATCAGCAACATCGTCATCTCTTCCCAGCCCGTCATTGTAGTCTTTATTCGTTGTTGATCTTTTTTCTCCTTTTCGTCTTTCTATGCTTACGACTATAGCACCTTGCTTTGTAAATTTTATAGCGTTACTAAGAAGGTTTGAAACTACCTGATAAAGCCTGTTTCGATCTGCCTCTATGAATATTTCTCCGTTTATCATTTTGTTTTTTTCCTTCCCCTTGTTAGAGATAAATAAAGATTCTAATTTTAAAACGCTATCTCTATTTTCCTTTTTAATCTGACTTCTAAAATCTGAAATGCAATTCAATATCATATCACTTAGATTGAAATGTTCTTTCTTCAGTCGTAGGGAGTTGCTCTCAATTCTTGAGACATCTAATATATCTTCTGTAAGTTGTCGTAACCTTTTTGCATTTCTAACTGTAATATCTAGTAATTCGAGCTGCTGTGTATCTCTTATCATGCCCTGAAGAACTTCCGAAATGCTAAGTATTGGTTGTATCGGGTTACGCAATTCGTGAGCTGCTATATTAATAAACTCCTTTTGCATTTTATCTGCTCTTTTTAGTTCCTCATTTAGTGTTCGCTCATTCCAAAGCAAATCAAACACGGATTTAAAAGCTTCTACACTAGGTTTACTGTTAGAATAAATGCTAAATCCGATCGCTTGTGAGAATTCAAGTTCAAGTGGTTCTCTAAGTTCAGCGCTGAAAAACCTTTCACTATCTACTATGAACATTCCATG
>JBKPMB010000221.1:0-9754 GCA_046731995.1 Thermoproteota archaeon
ATAGGGAGCTTGCTACTGATTAATGCTGAAACTACTGCATAGGAAGTAGCATCAAATAGATTGCCATCCGTATTGATGATACTACAATCAACAAATATTGTATAGACAGTTTTCCCTGGAATTAAAACTAATTTATCTAAATCTACCATCTGTGATTCCCTTACTCCTCTATCTACTACTCTTGCTAGTTCAACCGTTTCTTCATCTGGAGGACCAGGTTCGCTATATGGTGATGCTGTAGGAAGTACTTCTGCAGACAGGATTAAAGCTCCTTTATTCTCTAAACCTTCGAATGGTTCACCTGTCTCAACCTTCACTCCAGCTACAACTTCTGTATTTCCTAATTTCACTTTTGCAGAACCATTTGCTTTCTTTATAATGTCAAATTCAATTTCAATTGGTCTTATCTCGTCTAAATTCCTGCCGTCAAGTCTTTTTCCTTTTGAAATTGAGTCCCACATTTGCTGTTTTCGCAAATGCTCTACTATTATTGTCGAACGTTTTGATGAGCTCATTGTTCTTCCTTCAACTCTGTTTCATTACCAAAATACTTCTGCATTAATGCTTGTCTCTGAATTTCATAAACCATATTACAGCCAACAATTGCCTTATCCAGACATTCATTGAACTGTTCTGGAGTTAGTATTCCGTCAAGCTGTAATAGAGTTACCTGTTCAAGATGTGGCATATATGCTACAGGCATATCTGCTACACCTTCCTTGTCCTCGGTATCATTAATATCAAGGACAATTGTATCATCTACTTTACCTGCCGCACATGCAGATACAATGTCACGCATGTTAATTCCAGCATCGGCCAATGCTATTGATGCAGCTGTGATACCCGCACATCGAGACCCGCCATCAGCCTGCAGTACCTCAACAAACACATCTATCGCAGCACGAGGGTAATCTTCTAATATCAATGCCGGTTCTAAGGACTCTCTCATCACCTTTGAAATCTCGACTTCTCTTCTTGATGGAGCAGGATTCTTGCGTGTATCGGTTGAGAATGGAGACATATGGTATCTGCATCTTAAAACACATCTATCAGGAAGTGCCATGTGTTTTGGATGTACTTCTCTTGGACCATAGACCGCTGCCACAATTTTGTTCTTGCCAAATTCTATAAAAGCAGAACCGTCAGCATTTTTTACTACTCCTACACTTATCTTAATTTCTCTCAGTTCATCGGCAGTTCGACCATCAGTCCGCTTACCATTTTCATCAATTAGTTTCTTTATTTGATTCTGAGCCTGAGTCATTATGTTCTTTCGCCCTCTTCTATCTCTTCTTCTACTTCTTCGATAGTTGACTGGATATCCTCACCCTTTTGGCTACTTTGAGCTTGAGCTGCTGATGTGTTCTCCATTTGAGGAGTATCAGGTACATTCAACAGAACTTTGACTCTTTGCGTTAAGTTAGCTGTATGAGCCTCCTCCTCAACCATCCTAATTGCTCTAATGGCTAGCTGTGTTCCATACAAGTTTCTTCCCATGACAACAACTATTCCATTTTGACCAATTAAAATTCTTGTCTGCGTTGCCTGCTCAATTGTTTGTATCATAGAGCCCCGCTTTCCAATAAGCCGTGGAACTCGAGTTGGAGAAATTTTTAACAATTCTCCACGTGGTATCTTGCCTAAATCTTTGTCTTGAATTGTTAGCATTGGATCTCTGGTTCTATCAAATGCAATAATTCTGGCAGCTATTAGATCTCCTGTTGCTAACTGTCTGCCCATGTCATCTCTAGCTGGAGAAAAATCTCTTCCAAATACATCCTGTGCAGGCAAATGGGCAGAGAAGCAAGAATTGATATCTACTTCCCATGACAATGAAGAATGATCGGTAATCTTGCCTATTACGATGTCATTTACTCGAGGAATATAAACACCTGATAATGGTATAACTTTTACACCGTCTCTTCCAGTTTCTGCAATTCCAATTCTAGTGGCAATAATTGAGTTGCCTACTTTAATAACATTCATCAGGGGTCTAAAACTCCCTTCAATTATCTTATCACCTGGGACAACATACCTTCTTTTAACTTCTTGCATACTACTAAGAGGTCACCCCTAAGGCAAGGGCCTCATTATGCAAAATAATTCTTTTCATGTTTTATCTCCTCTTTGGGTCAGTAAGATCAGTCTTATATTTTAAGTGTTGAAATAAGGAACACGATCAGGTCGCAGTAATATACATATGCTTGCAGCAAAATGCTGTTGAATTGGCTTCCATAACCATTATAAATGCAGATTTCGATATTTGATGGTAATCCACATATACAATCATATGTGATCACAGTCACAACCATGGTATAAATGTGATTATCTGTTTTTTTATCTATATATCATGCCTGATTATACACTCTATAGCAACTTTTTTTATAAAACCTTGTCAATTGATCAATCTTGTGCGTGAGAGTTCCTTTTACTTGACATTACCTCGCACCAATATAGTTTCTATGCTGTCAATGCATCTTCTATCCTTCTGTTACATGAGCAGAACCTTTCGTCACAGAGCCTATTCTATCTAGAATGGCACCTTTCATTCCAGCATTTATTTCTACTATGACCTTCAGAGAACCATCTGAGAGCCACTGTTCACTATTAAAACTCCCTGCAGTTTTCAATACGCTATAAGACTGTGCCGAAAATTGGGGAGGGATAGTTATAGTTAATCTCACGGATTCTGATTTTAAAGGCAAAATCTTTCTAAGTGAATCAAGTATTGTCTTCATTTGTTCCTCAGGCCTTTTAAAAGGATCGATAATAAGTCTTGCCTGATCCATTGCACCCTCGATTCTTGTAGGTGGGTGAGGAATATGCGTTTTGGGGTCTACAAAATTTTTATTGATATACTGAACGATTTGCTTCTTCTTTTCCTCAACCATTTTCCGACGTTGCTCAGTTGTTAGACTAAGTTCGCCACGAGAAAGAATCTGTTTAGCAATTTCCGTTGGATCAGTTGTCTTAAAATATTTTACTAATTTTTCTATGCCTACTCTTGAGCCCTTATTTGCATCAGAATAAATTTCATCAGAGACTAGGACGCTTGATAAGTCAGTTCTTTTGCCAAGTTTATATTCCAATGCGGGATCAGGCTTTACTAGAAGTTCAAACTTGTTACCATCTAGATTTAGCCGTACAACAGTATACTTAGAATCTGCCATTAGTCTATGAAATAGTCTTCAAAGATCTATTTATGCATGTTAGCAATTAAATTAACCTTGTTGACTTGCAACATTCAACGATCAAAATTCTAAAACACTATGCATTGTGTACGTCGGGTCGTGTATAATATATTTTCTAGATTATATGTATATACATATCATTAACATCATTTGTCTTCTTCTAAGCCAAGCCAACCATAACCTTTTGACTCTAGCTCCTCTGACAATTCTTTGCCTCCGGATTTGATAATTTTTCCTTTTGACATCACATGAACATAATCAAGCTTTGCAAGATACCTTAGTATTCTAGCATAATGGGTGATTACAACTACGCCTGCTCCTGTAGTAATTAAGCGGTTAATCGCATCCGCAACAGCTTTTACGGCGTCGATATCTAAACCAGAATCTGGTTCGTCAAGAATAGCAATGTTTGGTTTTAAAACTAACATCTGCATTACTTCTGATCTTTTCTTCTCTCCGCCAGAAAAGCCTTCATTAAGATATCTGCCAAGAAACGATGGATCAAGTCCTACGTAGTCTAGGTTCTTCTTTACATATTCATGGAATTCTCTAACAGTCAAGAAAACTTCTCTATTTTTTTGATCTTCGTCTAATGATTTACTTAAAGTGTTGTATGCATTTCTTAAAAAGTGGCTATAGCCAACCCCTGAAATTTCTATTGGGTATTGGAAGCCTAAGAATAATCCTTTTTTTGATCTTTCATCAGCTGATAAATCCAGAATACTTTGCCCTTTAACTAATACATCACCAGATGTAACAGTATATTTTGGATGACCCAATAGCACATTTGCAAAAGTGCTCTTACCCGATCCATTAGGACCCATGATTGCATGGACTTCATTCTTGTCAATGTTTATATTAAGACCTGTCAGGATTTCTTTTCCATCAATATTAGCATGTAAATCTCTAACCTCTAGAAATGTCATATATAAGGATCGTCAGATTACAGAATATAAATATTTGTAATTTTGATCCGTCATTGCGTCTAAAAGTATTCATTTAGTATTACTAATAGAATATATTTGTGATATATACGTAAAAATCGCTGATTTGTTAAATAAATCACAAAAGTACTCATCAATAAATGCTATTCTAATATGCCAACTTTACAGAAATACTAGAGTTTTGAGTATGTGCTTTCATAAACTGCATACCCATATAATCCATGACATTGAATTAGTGCTACCCCGATAGGAAGAATTTGAAGCTATTCACATTTCATAAGAGAATTTACAGCTTTTCATTAATGCTCTTTAATACCAACTGTAAAACCCCTCATATAGTGTCAGAATTAGTCTATGTTGATCAGTACTAAATGGCATTTGACCTGTGTATCTGGCTAGTAATTGTCTTATTAGATATATGCCTTGACTTATAACTGCTAGTTTAGATCTACTGCATTCAACATATTATTCAGCTCTAGACTTTTCTTCCCCCATTTCCTCAATCATATCGGTCCATTAATTTGCTGATTATATCTGTGTATTTGCTTGGATTATGATATACATCCATAACCATTTCTTTGAGATATTTTGGGTCTATGGCTTGCTTAGTATATGTACCTGCTCTATAGCCTAGATCTTTGTTTACTTTATTTAACTCATATTCGGATATCCGACCACCTATGTTGTTCTTTCTGTTTATTCCAAAATCTTTCACTTTTTAGCTCGAATTTGTATTCATCCCGTTCCTTAGTTACTTGTTCTAGCTTCTGCTTTAGCTGCTGATTAGCATCAAACATTGGCCTGCTCAGTAGGAATTCTTCAAGTGATTCTTTTGTAGTCTGACACCTTTCATATGCGGCCTGCTCTTCTGCCTCCCAATACTTTATCTTTTCTGATAGATTTTTTACATGAGCCTCTTGTTCTTTAATATGGTCAGAAATATCTACAAGTGGAATACCAAGTTTCTCTGCTATTAAATAGATACTATGGGTACAGTCAAAAAATTGCTTCACTGATAAGTTCTGTTGATAGCAAAACACTTCAAGGCTCATTATCAATGATTCCATCTTCTTTTCTACAAATTGGTTAATATCGTCATTATGATCATAACCATAGTATCCAGCATTTGATACTATATTCTTCATTTACTTCCTTTTTTTCTCCTTGTCCTAACCTAACTGCTGAAGATATCCATCCTAATTCTTCTTCTAATACATGCCTTAACCTAACTAAAGGTGCAAATGATTTAATATCTAATCCTCTATCTTTGAGATTTAGGGCAACTTCCCTTAACAAATCTACATCAAAATATTCCCTTCTAAATTCCTTGATTATGCCACTTACAGTACCAGCTCCTATATGCAGTTGATGCGCTATAAGATCTCTACTTTTGCCTTCCAGCCATTTTCTTATAACTTGAAATCTTATTTCTCTTGGTATTTTTCCACCCATTTCTATTAAAAGAATATTATTACTAAAGCTGAATATAAAATAAAAATATTAGCCGATCTAGTCGGATAAAAGACTCTTCTAAACAACATCTTCCTATTATGTGATTAGGCTAGAAGATGAGGTATAAGGGGGTATTTGACGACTATATGACGGCAATCTGACAGGCATTTGACGATGGTTTGACTGTCATTTGACGTACATTTGACATAGATCTGGCGGCAATCTATATGATGCAATACCCTCAATACGTACTGGTATACGTGCCACTATAGCTTTATGAACCATCTATCATACAGATCCCTGTGTTACCGGACGGCAGCTGCTGTCGTTATTGTTACTCGAACGGTTAAAGTACGTCTTGGGGTAATATTATACACGCACTAAGTATGGAGGCGTTACTGCCGCTCAAATATGACAAACTACTATTTGTAAATATTAAGATATAACCATACTTAAACATAGACAATAAAATGGGATGGTAGAGGGCCTGCTTTATGCTACAGAAATTTTTCCTGTCATATATGGATGAATTTTGCAAAAGAATGAATGTTCTCCTTGCCCAATTTTGCTTGCTGGAACACTGTATTTTTGGTTAGGGCTCATAATATCTGAATCAAATAGTTTGCCACTGTTAGGATCTTGTAAACCACTACCGCTAGTCGCAGTATGTGGTACTGTGTCATCATTAGTCCATGTGACTAGCGCATTGGTACTTGCTTTGGCAGTGTCTGGACTATAGCTTGGATTACCTTGTGTTGATGCCCCTTTTAAAATAGTAATAGCAACCTTGTTAGTAAATTTAGATTCATCTATTGCTCCTGCGGCAGGTTTATTTTGATTGTTTTGTTCTGCGGGTGGGAGGTTCTGTCTATATAAGGAAACTACTGTACCTGGCTGTGGAGTAGCCGCTGTAAACAAATAATACGTAACAATACCAGTGATTGTACCAGCCACCAGAATTAGTATAAATGCAAGTTTTCCAACTGAACCCATAGTTCGTTACAATTATTTCGCCACTAAACCCTTATTAATTTCTTTTATAACAAATAATGTAATTTAACAGGCATGGATCTAATATTGAAGATTAGATCAATTAGCAAGATGTTCTGCAGGGTTATGTTTAATAGAAAATTTTATTGCTTGTGTTGTTAGTTAATGACATTGCAATAACCTGATATGTTTTTAGTCAAATAACCTCTTGTTCTAGAGCACAATATCATACATTAAACTTACACGAATATTATTGATTATCATCAAATACGTGATGTAACAGAAGTTTTCTGCCTTATGACACATTATGAATTATAATTTGAATGTCTTTTATAAAATATTCAATAATATTCAGATATATTATGCTACTTGACTATGAAATATATACCATTATTCAAAAATTTTATAAAATGCACATATTATATAACTCATAAAACAACCTTGCTAGCGATATGATTTCTGTTTTCTGCGTCTTGCCCCGGGTCCTCCAAATTTCTTTGATTCAATCTGTCTAGGATCGCCTGCAAGAAGATGCCTGTCGAAATCAATAATTCTCTGCCGAATTTCTTCACGTATGTTCTTTGTAAATGGATGATCTTTTGGATCTCTTCCCCCTTTTCCTTCACCTGCTAGAGCTCTAGAGATCGCAACCGCACTAGCGAATGCTTGTCCCATAACTCCACCACCTTCCACTTTTACGTTGATATCAATCTTATTCCTTAATTCCCCGACTATTGTAAGTGGCGTTAATATTAACTCCTTACCTGCGTCGGGTTTTAAAATCTCTGCAGGAATATTATTTATTCTAACCTTACCGTTCCCTTTAGAAATTGCGGCTACAGCTCGGCATCTTTTTCTTTGACCAGGATAAAGATCTATTTTATTCATGAATTACTCTACTCCTTTCCATCCAATTTGTTTTGCGACATCGCCAACTGTAATATATTGTGATGATGGTTTTGTAACCTTTGAATAATTAAAGGATTCCATCTTTGTATTCTTCAAATCTTCAGGAGTGCTAATATATACTCTTAATCTCTTAAAGGCTTCTATACCACTTGTCTTACGTTTTGGTAACATCCCTCTTACTATTTTAGTTATCATTGTATCTGGTCTTCTTGGATGAAATGGACCATGAATCGGATTTGTGACAGAGTTAATTTCAAGTTGTTCTTTGTAAAGATTTACTACCATGTATCGATTTCCAGACAACATAGCTTTTTCGGCATTTACAATAGTGACCCAGTTTCCCTGTAGTAACAGCTTGGAAACTTGTGAACACATTCTCCCGACTATGCAGTTTGTTGCATCTACTACCACCAATTTCTTTTGTGGCTTTAATTCTTGCTTAGCCAATTATACGCACCCCCGTACCATCAGGATAGTTTTTTATCAAGTCGTCTAGTGTAATAATCTTCCCTCCAGAATCAATTATCTTCTTTGCAGCGATTTCAGAAATTGAAAAAGTGCAAACTGTCAATCTATGTCCTATTGCTCCCGCGCCGAGTACCTTACCAGGAACCATGACCACTTCATTATTTTTGGTGATATTTGCCAACTCACTTACATTAACTTCTCTTCTGTTTGACCTTGAACCTGAAAGCTCATTTTCTAACGATTTCCAAATTGGAGCCTTACTATTTTTAAAGGCTCTACGGAGAGTCCATATTGTATTATATACTAAAGTATTAGCAAGCATAATCTATCTCGTCCGTTACCTTAAATCCCCAAATAAATGTACCTAGACATTCTTAGGTAATTCCAATGACTGAATTACCTGATTGAAATTCTTTACTTTTGAATTTAGTTTTTCAATGGCTGCAATTACTACCTCTTCTGCGGTTAAGGCGCCATTCGTCTCAATGGTTAAAATAGATTCGTTTTCATTATTTCCGTCTTTAACAACAGCAGCTGATGTTGGTTGCCATTTTGCATGATCCTTCCCAAGTCCTAGTCTTGCATATGCTTCGAATTTTAGCTTTTGACTTGGAGCGAGAACTATTATTGGAATATCTTTACTGACCGGTTTTACAAGTTCATCTTCAGATAAAAGCTCTCCAGAAGTTACAACCCTTGTTTTTTCACTTGCTTCAGAGTCTAATACTAACAGAACTCTACATTTTGAACAGCCTAAGGTACTTTTACAATCACAATCATGAGGCATTACAAATCTATCAAGGTCAGTTCGTAATGGAATAAGACCTAATCGATGGGCAATGGCCTCATCGTGCATCACAGAAGAGTTATCCAAAATTACAACATCATCTATAGCTAAAGTCGGAACCTCGCTTATGGACAGCCGCCTAATGGCATTAACATACTGCCTAGGAACATTATTAAATTTAATAGTAATTCTTTGGTCCTCCTTTTCAATAACATCCATGGACAGAGAAGTCAATTAAATCAAAAACTTTTGCGTGTTGCTACTTAAATATCTACCGAGGTCTTAATTATAAGTTATAAGATCACAGGACTTCTTTATAGTGCTATTTATATAAATATGTTAAATAAGACCAATGATGATAATCTATTTTTTGTTAATTATGTTTAAATATTTTAATTCATTATTTTATAATATTTCATAATATTGCGCATCTTATATCTAATGTTTTTTATACCCCCACACTAAAATTCTGTGATAATGGTTGAACCACCCAGATCGGCAATTATTGTAGGCCTTTTTACTCTGTTGGCTGTATTCTTTTACTTCACTTTCTCGTACAACAATGCATTTGCAGCCGCACCTACGCCTGGACCTCAGATCACAACAAATAACTATACAAAGAATGATTATGCTGTGAAATTTAGTTGCTTCGCAAAAGATGATCAAGGAAATCTCATAGTCAATAAGACTACTGGTCTTCTCACACCATGTGCAATAGATACAGGAGATAACGCATGGATGATGGCATCTGCAGCATTGGTGTTGATGATGACTCCTGGAGGATTGGCAATTTTCTACAGCGGTCTTTCAAGACAAAAGAATGCAGTAAATACACTTATGATGGTTTTCATAACAACTGGAATAATAGGCGTGCAGTGGGTAATATGGGGATATAGCCTTGCATTTGGACCAGATGCTATGAATGGATTCATAGGCACCCTTGACTGGGCTGGTCTGGCAGGCGTGCTTCATGATGTACCATCAGATGTGTATGGTGGAATAAACGGCCCAAC
>JBKPMB010000222.1:0-1864 GCA_046731995.1 Thermoproteota archaeon
TCTAAAAACAGGATACATAGGCTATTGTATTGTCCTTTATGTCAAAAGCTGATATTTAAAGTAGAGTGTCAGAAATTAAGACAGGATAGAAATGGAGATTTATATGTAGTCAAACGTTATCATTATGACAGGTTATCAAAAATACAACGTGCTGAACGCAAAGAACAAAAAGAAGTGAAAAGATTGAAGGAATTAACCAATGCTGAATTAAGCAACATAGTACGTCATGTTTTATAATACTGCTTTGAGGCATGGAATCATCATTCGAATTTAGAAGTAAGCCAAAATTAAACATATGGAAAAATTGGAACTGATCTTATGACGTGTATTACTTTTATGTCGACAAACCAACTAGTAAAATAATAGATAACACCTGAGAAAAATTTGTTCACATCGTAAAGAATAATATCTTTAATTTTTAATATGTTTATTTTGAGGAGATTATTAACCTATGCAGTACGTCATAACAAATAAATCTAGATAAATCGCCTGCTAGTGCAGGCTATGAGTCGATATGAATCGATATGTATAAATTCATTAGGAATGATAAAACCGTAGAATTGAATTTAGTCCATTATACTAACTCGCCATCAGAGCTGTAGTTACACAATTAAATATATCCTATATAGGCCAGAGCTTCTTAGCTGCTTTGTTAGAAGATGTTTAACTATTATTTCTTCGATCATCAAAAATCCATTTAGTTACTAGAATTATTCCGAAGACCGGAAAACTTGCTATGAATAGGTATGGAAAAATGGCAAGATATATTGAAGGATTGAAAACATCCATTTAAAGCACCAAGTGGATAATTTCGTTCAGAAGAAATGTATTTTGAATTCCAGTAATTCTCATATAGCAAGTGAAAATTTCAAATCTTACCAACATAACAAAACAGCCACTTTCTAAAGACTTTCTATTGCGTATTTATATTCTTTTCCCGTTATTAGAACCCTTATAGCAGGCAAGTCCATATGAAAGGACATATCAATTGCACGTCATTGTTTTTGATGGTCGAACGCTACATAAAAAGTAATAATTAGTCAAAAACCATCGACATTCAAAATCAATATAGAACTAGCTATTATAGGTGCGGGAGGTGGGATTTGAACCCACGAATCCCTAAGGAACAGGGTTTTAGGAACCGCTCATTTCCTGGCTCATTCTAAGCTTCGCACTCCCTGTGTCAGGAGACCTGCGCCGTTGGCCAGGCTTGGCAACCCCCGCAAATCCTAATTATCCATATTTGATGCCAAATTTATCTTTTAAACTAGCGTTACTATTTAGGTAACTAAATATAATACGAACTGTGAAAATTCGTATATAATATCTTAATTTCGCAGCTTTTCGATTTAATAACAAAAATTCCAATCTATGTATTACCCGTTGTATACATACTGTGTATTAGTCAACATAAAAGTTGATTAGTCTACGATTTTAAAGTTAAGATCGAAGACTGTCTTCTAACACTATTATTATATGAATAAATTTGGCGTGGCGCCTGCAATTTATGGTAGTAGGATGTCGCCTCAAGGTTTAACTATGTTATAATACAAGAAAGATTAATGCCTGTGGGGATATTGATTATGTATGTGTCGAATCCGTCTTTTTATGGATATACTGACTTGGAGATAACTCTTGAATCAGATAATTACTTTATTATTGCTAAATGTTGAACCGGATGTCCAATATTACAATATACTATAAACTACATTTATTTTGAGTGAAAATGGCGAAAATTTCAAGAGACAATAATTTGCTATTTGGAACTAATGGTATCAGAGGATTATTTGGAAAAGATCTGACAATTGATTCTATTGTCGATGTTTGTTACTCACTTGGAACATACTTCAAAGAAGGTCCAATT
>JBKPMB010000223.1:0-8820 GCA_046731995.1 Thermoproteota archaeon
TATGATGATCTCGCCTGACTGCAAAAAATCTGCCCATGAATACTGTACCATTGAGTTTGGAAATAAACAGAAATGCAAATGTGTATGTCATGTCTCAAAGAGTACTCCTAAATGTATGCAACAAGAAAAAGATAGGCAAGGGATAACAAGAGAAGATGAGTTGAGGGCTGAGCCAGTACCATGACGTCATAGTGGAATTCTACTTGAGTTTA
Source organism: Thermoproteota archaeon (assembly GCA_046731995.1). Classification (GTDB taxonomy): domain Archaea; phylum Thermoproteota; class Nitrososphaeria; order Nitrososphaerales; family Nitrososphaeraceae; genus JAFAQB01. The sequence continues at coordinate 213 of JBKPMB010000223.1, forward strand.
TATATAATCTATTTTCAGACCTAATGGATGTAAGTGTCATATCTAATAACATATTTAACATATTTACTCATTCTTATATTTAAGTCCTATAGAGGGCAATTATGACTTTAGTATTTTTTCATTATTATTTAAGATACTCCTTATCAAATTCATAATCTATTACAAAATTACGTACATAGTGACATACAATGTAAAATCAATCCATCATAATTTGGATTTAATAGCTACAAATTACTTGCCCAAAACATCAATTCTAGTCAATGTACAAGTCAGGGGCATGCTAAGTGCTATATTGTGTAATCCATGTCAATATCCTAATGAGTCACAATTATATAACATTCATGCAACCAACGAAGATGTCCCGCGGTAGCTCAGCCTGGTAGAGCTTTCGGCTGTAGATGTCGGCCTATATTATATGCTGACCACGTGAAGCAGCCTATCTGGCATATAATGTGCAGTAACCGAAGAGTCGCAGGCTCAAACAAAGTGGCCGAAAAGCCTTTTGGAGTAGATCCTGCCCGCGGGATACACTTTAAATGGTAATGATAAAATTTCGTCATGTAGCAGACCAATGGCTCTCTAACCTGACGATTGATTCTCTTTTTTAGATACACGTGAGCATATCTATGATCCCATCATACCGGGTATTTTAATGGGAGTTCTGTATCCTTTTGTTATTATTAATCCTTGATCTGTGGTAACTGTGACTGAGTTTAGAGGAGAGCTTTCAGGAGGAGAAAGCAATACTTTCTCTCCTGGTAAGAGAGAGGCTATCTTCTCACTAGACTTGTTACCATTACCACCATAACTTACTAATATATTTGTAAGAGGCAATTTACCTGTGTTAGCCACTGTCACCCTCGATGTGCTGAAAAGATTTTGGCTATCTTTAATTGGATCAACATCAATTGCATAATCTCTTATAGCCCTTGAAAATACAAATAGCATCAATACAAGACCAAGGGCTATACTTGCTCCACCGATGGCGGCAAACATGACAGTGCGCCGCATAACTATAATGTCTGCCTATAATACTTAAATGTACCGTAAATACTATTAATATTAATAATAATTGTAAAAAATAAATTGCATCAGCAGCTAAATAGTATACTATTTGCTAGTAATAAAGTTTAAAACATCTCTGTTTCTACGTCCGTGAAGATCTGTTTAATCGTTATTGTTGTTGGATGGTTTATTTTATTAATTTTCTAGCACAGTCTCTTTCAATTCCATATCACCCGCTCATTGGTAGTAGCAGAAGGTGATTTTGGCTTGTCTTTTTGTATAGCAGATACAAATCTTATAGCCTCTTCTATTACAGTATTATTAGTAAGCAAATCCAGCTGCATTGAATAGCATTGCTCATCTTACAACTGGAAGGTTTATAGTTGCATTTGTCTTCTAATATAGATAGTTAAGGTAGCACTTGATATCGAAAGAACAACAACAAGAATATCAATTTAGATTAACAAAGTTAAAAGACTTTAATGAAGCCTTTGAACTTGTTAAGGAAGCAGTTGATGCCAAGTTTAATATGCATAGAGCGGGATTAAGTCTAATACTTCAGAGAATGCCAAGTAATCTTGGGGCATATCATATTCTTGGATCTAATGTAATTGTTATGAATAAATTGATCCTAACTATAATCAAAGAATACAAGTCATCTGCTGAATATAATTCATATTTATTCATGGTTTTAGCTCATGAATATCTACATAGTTTTGGTATTATACATGAGCTTCAGGTAAGGAACATGACCTATGATCTTTGCGTCTCTGTATTTGGTCAAGCCCACATGACCTCTAAGATGGCAAAAGAAGACCCTTCATTTATATTTCCAGAGTTGAACCTTTTGAGACAACATATCTTCGAAAGAAATTTCGAAGTTATAGAGAACTTTGACAGGACAAATCAATACTATATCCAGTAATGTGCTCGTTAACATGCATGCATTATATATGAGGTGCACTGCATACACGTAAAGGCAACGAGTGAACCATTCGGTTTCTCAGGAAGTAAGCGTTAATCACTCGATTCAATATTTTATGTCAAAATAGCTACCGCATCTTTTGTCGTAAGCAACATAATTTTTCGAGTTATACTGTGCCGGTAGTAAAGAATCTTATTTTTGTATTTGATATAAAAAACAATGTAGTTTTGCATATCGAAGATTACATCAAATGAGTATTAAATTCCAGACAACTTTGGGAATTAAAGTTACTGTTGGCATGCTGCTGTACATTATCTGTAAAACTGAAATTATTGCCACAATTTGGGCTAGTAGGGTCATTGCTGGCGCAATGATGATGCGTACTCTCGTGAATTGTCTGAAGTGTCTGCAAAGATGTTGTCAGTGTTGGAAATGCCAATGTTTCTATTGTGGCTAGTGCCACTATTAGGATGTCATCATCATTCTCTAATCATAAAGAGCTTTGGTGTTTTGCTTAGAACTCTATAAAGATAACTTGTCTTCATGATTATTGTCGAGAGCATTGTAATATGTGTGATAGGATAAAGGGTATACTTATGCGAACAAATGGAATAGTATAATGAATGAATAATTTCTATGATATCGTAATATCTAATTGAGTTAATGTCCGAAAAGAGCAGCATAGGTTGGACCATTCATAATAACTGGTTTAGATACTGTACTAGTTGTGGAGGAGGCCAGATATGCAAGTTGACTACCTATCATTACTGACGACCTATACCATAAGTCGAAGATGAGATGTTAGGTACTTGTTATTCGTTGTTCTGTAAACTCCCTCCACTATTATCACAATAGTATTTGATAACAGGGACAATGGAAGAGCTCTGAGGACATAATCAGCTTTTAGAGCAACACGATAAGTTCAGAGAAATATGATCTTGATTTAAAATATCCAGCTTCAAAGAAGTAATAGCGTATTGAACACCATTATCTATCTGTGATATAATATCTCTGATATTACGTCCAAAACTACAATAAAGTGGTATGAAATATTACCACCTCTGGAAATGCATCGGTGGGAAAGCAAATTATCCATTAGAACTAAAGATGAATTGCTATATATACATATTAATATATAGCATATGATATATACGTACTAACAGATGGCTAAAAGAAGTAAGAAAAAGGGACTTGCATCTGCAAGCAAAAAGACAAGAGCGAAGTTAGCTAAAAAAGGCGGACAAGTCTAAGGTAATAGAAGCTCCTTATTTTTGCTAATAATATTTTCCTCGGATATAATTTAACGTACGATGGGATGATACATACAACAAGATATATTGGAGATGTCATTCCACCTAGATTGATATATCCGATAAGATTGCAGCAATAATAACAAAGTTAAAACTATCACAAAAAGTTTCAGTAGAGGAGAAGCTGATTGATGGAAAACTGTCACTAGAATTTTCTGATGGAAGAATCAAACTTGTTATAAACAACAGTACCATTAGCATCAATGCACAAGATGAATATTTTGTTCTTACTCGAAGCCTCTCACGCAAAGATGAAATATCTAACAAGATTACAACATTAAGATACGAAGTCGAAAAAAGTTCCTACAATAGTGAAGAAAAGAGAAAAGCTCGTTCTTTACTAAAAAGAATGGAATATATTCTTACATCTATATCAGATTCTGGTGCCAATTCTAAACTCAGCAAGTTCAAGAGTTGGGTAATACATAACAAGTGGTTTTTTACCGTTACATCGCCCTTTATTATGGAAATTATCGATTTAATCGAATATATGATCAAATATAGTCAATGATTGTCTAGATACTTCTTTTCATATAAACATCAAGAGTACTTGTTGAATTATGCAACCATTTGTACACTACTTGGCATTAGTCTTAGCTGCATTCCACAATATGGACAAAATAATCCGTTATGATGATGTGACCTCTAATAGTCACTTTATTCTATCTCTAGGTTTCATTCCAATGATTAGCCTAAAAATCAATTCAGATTATGACACATAGGGTTGTTGTTTCCTTTCAAGCTACTGTATTCTTGCTGTCACGATTTCTCACTGATAACTACATTCAAATACGTCATTGTTGACGATAATATGTGCTTTAACTATGGTCTTCTTGTCTCAATAAATTAATACCCACAATTTCCGTGAATCTAACAGTTTTTAAACATCTTTTCAGCTGCCGTTAATCAGTGGTAAAAAAAACTGATTAAATGACATCGTAGAAAGCTCAAATTTTTAGACATATTTGATAATAAAGATAATCATAACAAATTATACTATTTGCTTTAGCTTAAGTGCTATAGTCATGGATCATTACAAGGTACTAGAAGTTAGCAACACTGCCTCCAAAGATGATATAAGAAAATCCTTCCGGTATTTAGCTTTAAAATATCACCCGGATAGAAATAAAAACTCTGAAGAATCCAAACGAAAATTCATGTTGATTGTCGAAGCCTACACAGTGCTTTCTGACGAGCAGGCAAGGAAAATGTATGATAGTGTTGCTGCTGTCACTAATGATAATACTGATGCTGATAAGTACAACCATGTCCATTATAATTCTTGTACTTATAACCCTATTCGGCGAGGGAAATTATCTTCAAACTCCAATCAGATGTACAGTTATGCAGACATCAAGAGGAAGTATATTCAGAATCCAATTAGTGGTTATGATAACAATAGTGTGTCGGATTTAGTCGAAAGGGTACATATGAGAATCTAAAACAATAAAGAGTAGAGTACTGTTATTGTAAATGGGCCTTACCTATGATAATTTATCTGACCTTCCATCTGGGTATTTTATTGTCACTTCTTCTCCTCTAATATCGATATCAATTTTCCTCTTTTCCGTAACCCTTCGTTTTGCAATTACTATTTCAGCTACTTTGACCATCTTCTTGACAATCTCGAAATGTTCTTCGTAAAGAGGTATTATCTTCTGCTTCTCTTTTCCTATTTGGGTTTGAGTATTGTCACCCTCTTTATTCTTCTGCTCATCAGTAGAAGAATACATCAGGGGAACTATTTCGCCTCTATTTTCTATTTTCTCTTTCTTTTTTACAGACTGCTCTACCGAGGTATCATTATCAATATTAGCAATGCTATTGATTTTATCTTTAAGTGCCGATAATATTTGAGAATCTTCTACTGATTTTAACTTTTTACCATTGATATATAGTTCTTCATAAGTAATCGGTACCTTGAGTGTCTTTGTTTTTGTAACTAATCTTTTTTCTATGTTTGCTTCCTTAGTGGTAGTCTCCTTTGAAATTGAATATTCCTCTTTTAATACTGGAACTATTTGTTGATGTTGTTTTATCTGCTGTTCTCCTCTTTGCTCTGAAAAATCCGATGACTTGATTATCTGTTTTAGTTCTTCAGTATTCTGCTGGTCTATTGCTTTGTTATATGTGTTATAATTATTACTGCTACTTTCTTCTGCTCCCATTCTTTATGAACTACCTTCTATAGTAGTGGCAACAATCGTTATAACCGTTGAAAACACTATGCCTTTCTTCTGTATGTTGCGCATTATATTATTCTCCTACTCATTCTTCTCTTCTTTTACTTCCTCCCCTGCAGGGTTTCTAATGCTAATTTTTTCGCTAATCAACTTTTCACTTATTCTTTTAGTCTCACTAACCGGCACTTTTTTTATTAGTATCTCTTCTTTGAGATGGGGTTTTTTCGAAACTATTACATCTTCTCTTTTTAATGGAATACTAATTTCTGTTTTAGATTGCGCCATTTCAAGAGTTGACGACGAGGCTGATATATCACCTTCTACAGGTCTCTTTTCAATAATCAACTCCTCGTGTGTTAATTCTACTTCAACTGTCTTGAATTCAATTTTTGGTTTCTTGATTATTTTTGCTTCGTGAATGGTTTCTTTTTTTGATACTTCTAATTTTTCTTCAATTACTGGTATGGGCTTTTCAAGATTCTTATCCTGAGCAGCGGTTGTCGTCGTCGATTGAGTTTCCATTACTTGAGCTGGCTCATTCATAAATTTCTCTTTCGCCTCTTCTTCTGTTATATCAAACAGCAAGGTATGACCATTAAATCCATGTGGAATTGATTTTGGAAGATAGAATTTTTCTTTGTTCAAAGTACCTCTTTCTGTAACAACAATATCGTCTTTTACCTCCATTACTTCACCAAGATCTGCATTATTTAGTCCTCTTGTTTCTTTTTTTATAACTTCATTCCAATCTGTAACATGACCAAAAGTACTACTCTCCATTATAGAAGCAATATTATATTATATTACATGAAATATAATAGTACTCGTTCTTCTCATATGGTTAATCTTAACATATATGATTTATAGACATCTCAGCAGTTACGTAATGTTATGGAGGCATTTCAATATATCACCATTACAAAATAAAATTACAAGCCTGGTGGGAGACTATTTATAAGCTATATTTGACATCATCAAAACTATCTATCAAGATGGGCATGGCCCTTAAATTAATATTTATTATGATCATTGATATAAAGAGGATTTATAAATGACAATCAGTGGTGTTATAACTACCACCTTTGGCGATATCGTATTAGAATTCTATACAAAAGATGCACCAAATACCGTTCAGAACTTCAAAGAGTTGTCGAAAAGAGGGTTTTACGACGGATTAATATTCCATAGAATTGTACCAGGATTCGTAATACAAGGCGGAGATCCTAACACAAAAGTTAATACAAATAGAAGTAAATGGGGAACTGGCGGTCCTGGCTGGAATATAAAGGCAGAGTTTAACAAAAATAAGCATTCTCGTGGAGCCTTGTCAATGGCAAGATCACAGGATCCTGATAGCGCCGGGTCACAATTCTTCATAGTGTTAAAAGACTCAAGCTTCCTTGATGGTCAATACACAGTATTTGGGAGGGTAACGCAAAGAATGGATGCTGTTGACAAAATCGCATCATTAAAAACTGATTCTTCTGATGCGCCTATAGATGTTGAGAAATCAAAGATGCTCAAAATTACTGTAGGTGAGTAGATGAAGCTAGGACATATCATCGATACGCACTTTTTTTTTATCTATTAAGGTACAACTTGAGACATCATTTTAATAGTTGAACTCTGAACGCATCGGATGCAAGTATTATTTGTTGTATATATTAATCAAATAAAAACATTAAGTGATATCCAATCAAAATAAATGACATGCCATCTTCTGTCAATAATTATGGTTTCGATGTACTAGTGTCATCGATGTCCCATGTAGATTACTTGTTTGGTTCGTGCTGCTTACTAGTTATAGTTGATGTTCTATCTCCTGCACTTATCACGGAAAATGCCATAGCAACAGATGCTAATGATACTAGTGCTGCAGTTACGAATATCAAGTTGTAAGCCTGGTGTGTAGGGAAAAGACCCTGAATTCTTGGTGCTGTTCCTTTATGTGCCTCCTGGAAGACGCCTGAGATAGCTGGGCCCACTGACATTCCAACTAGGTTGAGAAGCAGAGTCATTCCCAATGCAATCCCAGTCATCTGCATTGGCACTGAAAGGAGTATTAGGTTAAATGCACCAGTAATCGAAAGAGATAGACCTACCGCGAGTACCGTGAGTCCGATTGATACCATGTTTTCAGTGGAATAAAAAATTAATAATGCAAAGAATCCGATTGCACTTATCGCAGTGCCAAATAGCATCAGCTTGGTATTCTTGACTCTATTCAAGATAAAGCCTGACATGATTGTTCCAATCAATAATACGATCATAAAGGGTAGCTGGACACGTGCAACCGCAATGGCGTTTCCTCCGAATCCAAACGGAGGTGGGCTTCTTACCATGACAGGGATCGTCAGGTACACCATGAAAATAGACGTAAAGACCAGCATTAGAATAATGGTTGGAGCGAGGAAACTGTTGCTGGTCATTAATTTGAAATCAAGCAAGGGCGAATATACTCTTCTTTCGATAGCTATGAAGACTATAAGTGACACTCCTGATGTCACAAAGAGCCCTGCAACCTGATACAGTTCGTCTTCGCTGTTGCCTTCAAGTAGATTCCAGCTTTAATCTCAACCTTAGCTCTTGTCCCCTTAACGATTTTTTTGGCTACATTGAATCTAGCTAACGCAAATTCAAATGAAGATAATCCGCTCCCATTCTTACCGCCGTTTCAGCATTCTCAGTCTCAGTCTCAGTTTCAACCACAACCGCCACAACAACTACAATCACAACAGCAGCAACAGATAAACCAACCTTCGCAGAAACAGCCTCTGAATTCAAACGAACTAAGTAATGGTCACAAGAATCAATTTGACAATCATTCACCAACTGTCACATCTGTAATGCCTTTCTGATTGATCAAATGAAAATGGCCACTTTTAAGCAGCGGTATTTTATTCTATGTCAAGCATGGACATATATCGATGAGTTAAGTTTCCCGAAACTAATCTGGTGAAGCTAGGATATATATCTCCGTATCATGAGCTGGGACGAGCCTTGATCTCTAGATAAGTGATGTTGTATAATTTTATTGCTGAGGAATGCCAAAAGTACAAGAACAAGGGAACAGCATACCTTCATCGCTCCATTATGCATTAACGGATTCCCAATGTAACAAATGCGGAGCACAATTAGAATGGAACGCCGAGTTTAGCGATATCAATTCACCTAGGTATACAGCA